>CAZDOD010000066.1:9368-14182 GCA_964506935.1 uncultured Thermodesulfobacteriota bacterium
TGACTAGGGTAATTAGAGGTACAGTAGCGAAAAAAAGGCGTAAAAAGATCCTCAAAGCCGCCAAGGGGTATGTGGGTGGACGCTCGAAAATTTTTAAGACTGCTAAAGAGACACTCCAGAGGGCCCTCAGGTATGCATACAGGGACAGAAGGGCAAGAAAGAGGGATATGCGAAGGCTCTGGATTGTCAGGATCAACGCAGCCGCAAGGCAGAATAATATCTCCTATAGCAGGTTTATAGAAGGACTTAACAAAGCCGGCGTGGAAATAGATAGAAAGATATTGGCAGATCTTGCGATCAGCGATCCAAAGGCATTTACTAACCTGGTTGAACTATCGAAGAAAAATGTCGAGGGAAATGCTTGATAAGATAAAGTCCTTAGAAAAAAAGGCGCTCTCTGAGATAAAGGGAGCAAAAGATAACGACTCCATAGAGTCCTTGAGGATAAAGTACATCGGGAGGAAGGGAGAGCTTACGACTATTCTGAGGGATATGGGATCGATACCGCAAGAGGAGAGGCCTGAGCTCGGTAATTTCGCAAATCAGGTAAAGGAGCAAATCAGGTCTGCCATCGTTGAGGCGATTGAGACCCAGAAAGATATCTCCACTAAAAAAGAGGTAGTTTCTATAGATTACACTCTTCCGGGGAGAAGGAGATTTTCGGGAAGGAAGCATCCGATAACCCTTGTATATGAGCGAATTGTCGAGATCTTTCTCGGGATGGGTTTCAACCTCGCTGAAGGTCCGGAGGTAGAACTCGATTTCTACAATTTCGAGGCATTAAATATGCCCAGGCATCACCCTGCCCGTGATATGCAGGATACCTTCTATATCGACGACGAGGTTTTACTTAGGACACACACGTCTCCCGTACAGATAAGGGTCATGAAAAACCAAAAACCACCCGTAAGGGTAATAGCCCCAGGTAAGGCTTACAGGCCCGATTATGACGTTTCGCACTCTCCGATGTTTCATCAGGTCGAGGGTCTAATGGTCGGAGATGACATCAGCATGGCCGATCTCAAAGGAGTTTTGACTTTATTCGTCCACGCAATGTTCGGTGAGGATATAGGCCTGAGGTTCAGGTCGAGCTTCTTCCCCTTTACCGAGCCGTCGGCGGAGGTTGATATAATCTGCGTCATCTGCAAGGGTAAGGGATGCCGGGTATGTTCAGGGACTGGGTGGCTTGAGATCCTGGGATCGGGAATGGTAGACCCCGAGGTTTTCAGGATGGTTGGATATGACACCGAAGCCGTAACAGGCTTTGCATTCGGGATGGGAATAGAGAGGGTGGCGATGCTCAAATATGGTATCGATGACATAAGGCTTTTGTTCGAGAATGATGTAAGATTTTTGGAGCAATTCTGATAGATGAAGGCGACACTAAATTGGCTGAGAGATTTCGTTGACATAGAAATGGATGTCTATAAGCTCTCCAATCTCCTAACGATGTCGGGCCTTGAGGTCGAGGATGTCATAAAACTGGGGGAGGGTCTCGAAAAAGTCGTAGTAGGGGAGATCTTAGAGGTAAATCAACATCCCGAAGACGAGAAACTCTTTGTCGCCACGGTCTATGACGGCACAGATAAGTTAAAGATAGTCTCGGCCGCTCCAAATACTAATGTGGGGCTAAAGACCGCACTCGCCCATCCGGGCCTGATTCTTCCCAACGGCATGAAGGTCGATAAAAGGAAATTTAAGGGGGTTGAGTCTATCGGCGTTCTCCTTGCGGAAGATGAGATGGGCTTGACTCATGACCACACGGGACTTATTGAGCTTCCTAAAGATGCAAAGCACGGAAGGCCTATTACAGAAATACTCGATATATCAGATTATCTACTCGATATAGGCATAAGCCCCAACAGGGCCGACTGCTTGAGCATACTTGGACTCGCGAGGGATATTTCCGCCATAACTGATGTACCTCTAAGACATCCCAAGGTAAAGATAATTGAGAAGGGCCCCGATATATCCGGGCTTACATCGGTTGAGGTCATCGACGCCGATCTCTGCCCACGATACAGCGTAAGGGTCATTCAGGACATAAAAATTAGGCAATCACCACTGTGGATGCGTATGCGTTTGTGTTCCCTTGACGTCCGAGATATCAACAACATCGTTGATATAACAAACTACGTCATGCTCGAATACGGCCAGCCCCTTCACGCCTTCGACTATAATCTCCTTTGCGAAAATAGGATAGTGGTTAGGAGGGCGAATGTCGGAGAGAAATTTTTTACACTCGATGCAATAGAGAGGGAGCTTGATCCCGAAGTCCTGATGATATGCGATGGAGAGAAATCCATCGCAATAGGGGGGGTAATGGGTGGTGCAAATTCGGAGATTCAGGATGACACCGAAACGGTGCTACTTGAGAGCGCACACTTTCACCCGCCCTCCATCTACAAGACCGCAAGAGGTCTGGGTCTTCCGACCGAGGCGTCTTTCAGATTCGAGAGGGGCGTTGATCCCGAAGGAACGATAGCCGCTGCAGACAGGGCGGCAGGCCTTATGGCGGAACTGGCCGATGGGATCATCGCAAAGGGCGTCATAGATGTAAAAGGGAATATACCCAAAAGACCCGTTATTAAAATTCGGACCGAACGGACGAAAAAAATCATAGGTTTTGATGTCACTACAAAAGAGATCGAAAAATGCCTGAAAAGGCTACTCATCGAAGTAGTGGATAAGAAAAGCGATTCGATATCCGCAAAACCCCCGTCATACAGGCTTGACCTCGAAAGAGAGATAGATCTGATTGAGGAAGTCGCACGTCTTGTGGGATATGACAAGATCCCCGAGACACTGCCGGAGATAGATATGGACTACTCCGATCCATCAACTGCCGAGACTGTGATGAAAAGAGTGTCTCAGATCATGATATCGGAAGGCTTTAACGAAATAATAACATATAGTTTCATCGGTAGTGATGCGTTTGATTTAATGAGACTCGATCGTAGTGATCCAAAAAGGAGGTCCATCCGTCTAAGGAATCCCATGAGTGAAGACATGGCGATTATGAGGACGACGCTGCTTCCGGGTATTATCAAGGCCGCCGTTTCAAACATGAATCACCTCAATTTCGATTTGAGTATCTTTGAGGTCTCAAGGGTATTCATCCCGAAAAACGGGGAAAAACTCCCAGATGAGACCTACCATTTATCGGCGCTTTCCTCCGGGAGGAGGAATCCCAGGCAGTGGGGGAGTGATTCCGAGGAGGTCGATTTTTTTGATATAAAGGGGGTGTGGGAGACCATCATCGAGAAACTGGGAATTTTGGGTGTGGATTATGGCCGAAACATCAGCGTACCTTATCTAGATCCTTCCGAGTCATGTGAAATAAGGAGTGGCGATGAGATTGTGGGAGTCATGGGAAAGATAGATGATGATGTGATGAGAAACTTCGACCTTTCTAGGGATGCGTATGTCATGGAGGTAAATCTCACCAGACTGGCCGATTTAGAAACACATGAGGTAGCATTTGTTCCTATTCCGAGATATCCCCCGATTATGAGGGATATTGCACTTTTAGTGGAGAAGGATGTTAAATCAAAGGAGATAGTTAATACTATTGAGGGTACTGTGGGAGAAATTATTAAAGACATAAACATCTTCGACATATACATAGGAAAACAGGTTGAGGAGGGCAAAAAAAGCATCGCATTGACCGTGAAGTACCAATCTGGGGATAGAACACTAACCGATGAAGAAGTAAATGACATACATAAAAAAGTAATCGATGTTTTGGAAGAGAGGCTTGATGCTCGGATAAGATAGGCTCTTTTTTTGGGCATTTTCTGGGAGCAGATTGTGACAAAAGCCGACTTAGTAAACTCCGTTTACAAGAAAATGGGCTTGACGAGGAAGGAATCCACATTTATTGTGGATGTGCTATTTGAGATAATTAAAGAGACCTTAGAACAGGGAGAAAAGGTTAAGATATCAGGATTCGGAAACTTCGTAGTTAAACGTAAAGAGCCCAGAAAGGGTAGAAATCCCCAGACGGGAGACGAGCTTGAAATTACTGCAAGAAAGGTCGTAACCTTTAAGCTCAGTCAGGTCTTGAAAAAAGCCCTTAATAACAAGATATAATTTTTCCCTTGATTATAGGCACTATTTTGATATACATATAAGGGGAGTTGAAGATCAGTATCTGATTTTTAAAAACGGAGAAATAGAAATAATTTAAAGAGTAAAAAATTTATCGGGACGTAGCGCAGTCTGGTTAGCGCACATGACTGGGGGTCATGGGGTCGCTGGTTCAAATCCAGTCGTCCCGACCAATGATTTTATGGGGTTACGGGATTTGTCCCGTGCCCCTTTTTTATTTTATGATGGTTCTAAAATCACAGGCGGTTGACTCATCGTTCAAGAGACTATACATTTCATATTTCGATGTATAGAACAACTGGTCATCGACAACGATCTTAAATCCTTTCCCTGCTTTAGTTTTACATAGTTTTATATTTGCCATTTTGAAAACCTCCTTTGTTTCATAGGGTGCCTTTGAGCCGAACAGCCGATAATGTTTTAGGGCACCGACCTCAAAGAGGGAAAGCTTTATCGTGATGGGAGGCGTGGTTACCAGTAATGAAACGAAAAAGGAGGTTATATGGCAAATGAGTGAAATAGAAAAAGATGGAAAAGTAAATCACCGCTGCCTGTGGCTCCGTTGCCCGGAAATCTCAGATTTACGTCCCGAAGATAAAATACCCACTTTTTCCATTGAATAATTAAGATATTTCCAATAAAATACAACTCAAAAAAGCACCTTAATTCTAGGTTAAAATGATAAAAATAAGTTTAAAAGAGAA
>CAZDOD010000067.1:0-14060 GCA_964506935.1 uncultured Thermodesulfobacteriota bacterium
ATCAAATCGTTAACGACGATGATCTCGGCTGGGAAGTCGACCTCGGCTTCTCATATGAGATCATGGAAGGCCTGACCTACACCTTTGCGGGCGGCGTCCTGTTTACCGGAGATGCATGGGATTACGATGCAGATCCGGCTATGGGTATAGACCGCACCAACTGGGGTCCAATCTGGTCTATCAGCAACACACTTCTGTATGAGTTCTAGACTTTCTTGATAGCGAAAAAACCCCCGGTGGGAAACCGCCGGGGGTTTTTATTGGTGATGATATTTAAGTCAGGAAAAAATCTATCTCACACATGAGATTTATATATTATCTTGATCTTTAAATACTCTTGATAAATTCCAAAACCACCTCCCTAAACCTCTCCTCCGCTTCCGACATGACTATGTGGCCGACGCCGGGGAACATCTCGAGGCGGGAGTCTTGAATATTCTGATTTAGATAGACCGAAAATTTCGGCGGCATAAGAAAATCACTTTCGCCGCATAATATCAGGGTAGGCACATCGATCTCGGATATCCGCCCCCTCGAATCGAAGGTGTTGCAGGCCTCATAGTCGCATGACGCCACCTCGGGCCTGACACTTTTGAATATCTCCCGGTTTCTCAAAACTACCTCTTCCGGGGTCCCGGGGCCGTACGCGACACTACCTGCGAGCTCGAGATATTTATCGTAGTCATCTCTGATCACCTCGAAGATCTGCGGGGAGACCGGCATCTTCGCCCCCGTGCCGGAGAGAACGAGGCCATCAACGTAATCGGGGTAAGACAGCGCCACGGCCTGCGCCACCGCACCCCCCAGAGACAACCCCACGATAACCGCCGGGAAAAAATCGAGCTCTGTCATGACCTCCTTTATGAAATCGGCATAATCGAAGACATCCGTCTTCCCGTCGCCTCCCGTCCCGCCGCGGCCCGGGAGGTCGGGGGCGATCGTATTATACCACTCGGAGAAGTAGGAAACCTCCCTCTCCCAGATCTTCCCCATGCTCGCCGCACTGTGGACGAAGACGATGTTTTTCCGCCCCGGTTCTATCCCTCCCGTTATGTAAGAGGCCGGAGCCCCCCCGACCTTAATTTCTCTATTCTCGATCATTATAAATCCCAATAAACTATTTTTGTGCAAATAACAAAAAAACTCCCAAATACCTTTGGGAGATCAACTTCAAATTAAATCCGTGGAGCCTTTATGAGATAACACTTCCCCGCCCCCCCTATAGAAATCGGCCTTTTCCCATCACTCTTCATCGACCTTGATGTTGTACGCCTGGGCGAGTATCGAGATCGGATGAAGGGCCTTTTTGTTGGAGATGTTTTCTATCTGCATCCTGCAGGCCTCGCAGTCGGAGGCGGCGAACTGTCCTTCAAACTCTTTTAAAACACTCGCGAGTTCGGCCCCTATAGCCATGCTGATCTCATATTTTTCACTCTTAAAACCGTACGTCCCCGCAAGGCCGCAGCAGTATGTCCCGAGCTCCAAAACCTCTAGCCCGGGGATCAACGCCATGAGGTCGAGTGAGGGAAAGCCGATCCCGAGAGAGCGGAGGTGACACGGGATGTGGTAGGCGATCGACATCGGGACCTCGCGAAAATCGGTGTCCAGCTCCCCCCTCTCATGAAGTGCCATGAGAAACTCCGATACCTCCCTCATTTTTTCGGAGATACCCTCCGCCTCGATGAGATCTAGATATGTGATGTAGTCGTCGCGTATCATCATGCCGCATGAGGTCGAGCTGTAAATTATTTCAAGGCCCTCATCGACGGCCCGCTGAAGCCCTTCGATATTTTTCATGGCGAGCCTCCTCGCCTCCCTCACGTCACCGTTGCCGAGAAGCGGGAGCCCGCAGCAGTCCTGCTCGGGGAAGACCGCCTGATATCCGTTCCTCTCGAGCACCTTCACAACGGCCTTACCCAGACTTGGGTCATTGAAGTTTGTGAAACACCCGTAAAAATAGGCGACCTTTTTTTCGGATGTAAAATCATAATCTTCTATCCACTTCTCAAAGGTCTCCTTGTGATACGAGGGATATTTGACAGCCTTCTCGAGATGCAAAAGCTTATCCGACAGCCATCTTATGGGCTTTGATTGGAGAAACGTGTTTGCTGCAGGAGCCGCAAGGCTCCCCAGATGCCCAAACATATATGCGTGGGACAGGAGCTTGTCCCTGATCGAAATCCCCTTCTTTTCAAGATAAGCTATCTTCGCCCTGTTGTTGAGCTCCGAGATGTTTACGCCGGAGGGGCATACAATATCACAAATCCTGCAACCGGTGCAGTAGTCCACCGAGGCGTTGTGCGGGTCTTCACCCTCTGTACGAAACCGCTGAAAATCGGGGCCGACCTGCTTAGGCCCAAGGAACTTATCTGTAACCTTCATAACCGGACAGTGCTCCACACAGATAGTACACTTTATGCACTGATCGGTAGGATAGTGAACATCTATTTCTCTTGCTTTCATTTACAAATATCCGCTGAGAGAACACCCGCCTTGTGGCCCGAGGCTATGGCTACGCCGCCGCCCGATTTCTCTCTTATGGCGTCGAAACCGGCGAGCTCCGCCCCGGTAACAAACAGGTTCTCAAATATAGGCCTTTTCCCCTCCTCGGCCGGGCGAAGTCCATCGTCCACTTCTATCCCCGCCTTGTTTATCGGATGGCCTGAAGGATCAAAAAAGAATTTCTCAAACCAATCGCTCCTATTTTTCGGGAAAGACACCGGAAGGTCAAAGAGCGGCTCCTTCAATCTTGACCGCGATGAGTAGATCCCCCTCCCCACAAGCCCCCCGGTGGCCAGGATGAAGGCCTCCCCCTCGATCTTTCTTTCAACCTTTCCCATGCCGATCGTGACCTCCCTTATCCTCTTTCCCTCTATCCTCGGCGATGATGCCTCATAGCCGAGAAGGATCCTGACGCCGAGCGTGCGAAGTTTCTTCTCTATGGCCTTAAACAACCTGTATCCCCCGACGGAGGGCGGGAGTGTCGGCGTCTCGAAGACCCTTGTGCCAACCAACTCCTCGATCTTCTTATGAACCTCCTTGAATTTCAAAAGGCCCAGCACCGCGGGCATGGCGATCCTCTCACCGTCCCTCACAGTACGATAAAGGGTGTCCGCTATCATCTTGAGAAAGGTTGGACTTTCAAATTTCCCGGCAAGCGTAAGTGAATTCAATCCCGAACTTCCGGCCCCATCATCCACATCAAGGACCCTCCCCCTGAAATGGGGAAGCCTTATCCCCTTTACCCTCACCGTTGATATGTTATGGGCCATGTATGCGGGATAAAAATCCTTTAGGCCCGAAAATCCGGCTATCAATACATCCCCAGGCTCCCTCAGGTCTCCCGCAACCATGGTCGGGGATAAAAGTGAGGTGGGCTTTATCGTCCCCACCGCGGTGGGCACCAGAAAATTGTGGGAGACATCACCGACATATTCAATCCCACCGTCTTTTGTTGCATTCAAAAAGGAGGATATCCCGTCCTTTACAAAATCGATCCCCACACGGGCGTACGGGTGGTTCGAGATCTTTCCGATTAGCTCCTCTATCCCTTTGATGGGAGATGTCAGTGGGTCTTTAACGTCGCCGGGATAGTATCCCAGGACATCGATCGCCCCCGTAAAGATCGTTATGATCCCCATCCCACGTGAGATGACAACGGTCTTCTTGCCCCTCTCGGCCGAGGCCAAGGCGGCCATAAGACCGGAAAGCCCGGCCCCTATGACAACTACATCGTAATACATTTATCTTATAATTTTCTCTTTTTTAAAACGGGTTCCACCTTGTCAAGTGCGAATATACCGAGATATATCCCCTCTACCAGCTGTTCCTCCCTCAATTGATCTCCCCACAGGACGGGCCTTATCCCCCTCCACCGTTCCTCGAGAAATTTGATCAGGATATCGTTTGCCTCGTAATCGGGGACCATATCGAGCTCGTGGAGTATCCCGAGGAGGCGATAGGTGCAAAACCCCCCCTGGCATGAGCCCATCCCCACCCTCGTCCTGTGTTGGATGTCCTTTAGGTCTTTCGTCCTGGTCTCCTTTATGACCTTTATGACCTCACTTTTTGTCACAAGCTCGCAATCGCAGACTATCTCCTTAACCCCCACGACCTCTTTATCTTTTTTTAACTCTACCTTTGAAATTCTGTCTTCGAGCTTGTAGAAAAATCCTTCCTCGGAGCCCGGAAGATTGATCTCTGCCGTCCTGCAGGGTATGTGGACACCGAGGTCTTTGGCGACGAGATCGACGATCTTTTCGGCCATGAGACGGTATGTGGTGAGCTTTCCCCCCAGGATGCTGATGAGGCCCGACATCTGATCGGTCTTACCATGATCGATAACGGTAAAGCTCCTCGATACATCCCTTCCGGCGTCACCTTCATAGGACAAAAGCGGCCTTATCCCTGCATACGCCCTGATTACCCTCGCCTCTTTCGCCGGCGGGAGCACAAGCGCCGCCTGCCTCATCATCAGATCCACCTCCCTTTGGAGGACCGAAAAATCCTCGGGATCACCGACCTTGATCGAGGTCGTGCCGATTATCGTCGTGGGTTCGTTTGGAACGATGATATCACCATCGTCGGGGGGTCTCAGACGGTTTATAACGGAATTATTTATCCTGCGGTTGAAGACTATAAGACTCCCCTTCGAGAGCGAGATGGGCACCCTCACGCCGGCGAGCTTCGCCACCTTCCCAACCCATGCCCCCGTCGCATTTACGACATACTTCGCCCTTATTTTGTGTGTCTCCCCTCGCACCTTGTCTCTTACGACCACGCCCTCGATCCGCCCGTCTTCGACAATCAGATTTAATACCTCGGTGTGTCTCCTTATCGTCGCCCCCCGATCCTCCGCGTCCTTGGCGTTCGCCACGGTAAGCTCAAATGGATCAACGGCCGCATCGGGGACGCGGATTATCACTTTGGCATCATCGGACAGGTTCGGCTCGAGCCTCTTCGCCTGAGACGGCGTGAGCGATTGGGTTTCGATCCCCACTGCATCTGCCGCCGACATAAATCTGTCAATATATTTTTCATTATCACCGGAGAGAGCAACGAAGAGGCCCCCGGTATCCTCGATGGTGCCGGCGGCAATATTCTTTAGGATCCTGTTTTCTGAGATACACTCTTGGGCCGATTGGGGATCATTGACTATATACCTAGCGCCGCTGTGCAAGAGACCGTGACAACGGCCCGTCGCCCCCGACGCGAGGTCGCCCTTCTCGACCAGAATCGTTTCGATACCGCGAAGCACGAGGTCCCTGGCTATGCCAACGCCGGTTATCCCTCCCCCTATTACGAGCACCTCGGTGTGAAAATCCATTCTTCACCCCTCTATTGAAATCCACCTGATGTGGCTTTTTTTATAAGATCGTCGAAGATAAAATTTAAAAAGTTGATATTATTTCGTGCTCACCCTTCGCACGGCCTCCTTCCACCCCTTGTATAGCCTTTCCCTCTCGTCTTCTGCCATCTTCGGCTTAAATATCTTGTCCACCTTCCTGCACTCCTTTAGCTCTGCCGTCGACTTCCAGAAGCCCGAGCCGAGGCCCGCAAGATATGCCGCCCCGGCGGCGGTCGTCTCTATCATAAGGGGTCTATCGACGTCTATGCCGAGGATGTCGGCTTGAAACTGCATCAAAAAATCGTTTTTTACCGCTCCGCCGTCAACCCTGAGCACCTTAAGGTCTGTTCCCGCCTCCTCGTTTATCACCTCGACGAGGTCCTTGGTCTGGTATGCGATCGCCTCGAGCGCGGCCCTCGCCAGATGCGCCTTTCCCGACCCCCTCGTTATCCCGAGTATCCCGCCCCTCGCGTGCATGTCCCAGTAGGGTGCGCCCAGGCCCACAAAGGCCGGAACTAGATATAGCCCGTGATTGTCGTCGACAGAGGTGGCGAGCTTTTCGGTCTCCGATGCGTCCCCTATTATCCCGAGCTCGTCCCGAAGCCACTGGATCGCCGCACCCGCGATAAAGACAGCCCCCTCGAGCGAATAAACCGGCCCGCCGGCCTCATCACAGGCGATCGTCGTTAGGAGTCCCTTTTCAGAATGTACGAGGCCGTCGGTAATCGAAAGCAGAAAACACCCTGTACCGTAGGTATTTTTGGCGGTGCCGACCGACGTAGAACCCTGCCCGAAGAGCGCCGCCTGCTGGTCACCCGCAACTCCCGATATCGGCACCTCACTCTCCATCGGGAAGCCCGATGACGTGTAACCGAATAAAGAAGCGGAATTGGAAACCTCAGGGAGGATCACTTCGGGGACACCCAGAATATCGAGTATCTCGGTGTCCCATTTTTTCTCCTCTATGTTGAACATCAGTGTGCGCGAGGCGTTGGTGTAGTCCGTGGCGTGGATTTTGCCTCCCGACAGCTTATACATAAGCCACGTATCTATCGTCCCGAACAGGATCTCGCCATTCTCGGCCCTCTTTCTTACACCATCCACGTTATCGAGGATCCACTTTACCTTCGTCCCCGAAAAGTATGCGTCAATGACGAGACCCGTCTTTTTCTTGAAAAGCTTTTCGTGTCCCGCATCTTTGAGCTCATCGCAGATATCGGCTGTCCTCCTGCACTGCCAAACTATTGCGTTGTGGACGGGCTGGCCCGTCTTTTTATCCCAAAGGACCGTCGTCTCCCTCTGGTTCGTAATCCCGATTGCGAATATCTCGGAGAGCTCGACATCACTCTTCACACAACAATCGAGTATCGTCCCCTCAACGCTCTTCCATATCTCCAAGGGGTCGTGCTCAACCCACCCCGGCTTGGGATATATTTGTCTGAACTCCTTATATGCACTGCCAACCACATCCCCCTTCTCATCGAATAAAAAGACCCTGCTTCCGGTAGTCCCCTGATCAATGGCCATGATATATTTCTTCATATCAACTCCAAATATATTTTTCCCGCCTTTTTTACTATATTTTTTTATTATACCATCATAAAAAGATTTATGTCCAAAAGTTTTTACACACCACACGATTTTTTGACAAAAAAGAAGGCCCCCGAGACCGAGGGCCTTATATATTTTTTCTTTTTAACCAAATCTTCGTAAAAACTTGGCCAAATTTCAAAATGCTTTTTCTACTTGATGCCCATCGACTTAGCCACCAGTTCAAGGATATCGAAGGCCTTCATCGACTCTTCCTTCTCGAGCTCCTTTATACCGTCAGAAAGCATCGTCAGACAAAACGGGCAAGCGGTCCCGATTGTGCCGTAGCCCTTATCGATTGCGTCCTGCGTCCTTACGTGGTTTATTCGCTTTCCGATGGTCTCCTCCATCCACATCCTTGCACCTCCGGCACCGCAGCAGTAGCTCTTGGCCTTATTTCTGGTAAACTCGTCCACCGAGACACCGGGGATAGAGCTAAGTATCTTCCTCGGCTGGTCGTAAAGGCCATTATAGCGGCCCAAGAAGCACGAATCGTGATAGGCGACCTTTTCGATCCCATCGACCTTATTTTCGAGCTTGATCCTTCCCTGTTTTATAAGATCGAGTATGAGCTCGGTGAAGTGATATACCTCGAACTTTCCGCCCTCGTTCTGGGGATACTCGTTCTTCAGGCAGTTGTATCCGTGCGGGCAGGTAGTCACGATCTTCTTGACATTGTAGTTTTTCATAGTCTCGATGTTCTGCATGGCGAGCATGGAATAGAGGTACTCGTTTCCCGCCCTCCTTGCGCTGTCGCCGCAGCATCCCTCTTCCTGCCCCAGGATACCTACCTTGACTCCCGCTTTTTCCATGATCTTGACGAACACAGACGCGACCTTCTTGTAGCGGTCGTCAAACGAGCCGGCGCATCCAACGTAGTAGAGATACTCGACGTCGGGGTCTTCGGCCAGCGTCTTGACGGGTAACCCCTCGGCCCAATTTCCCCTCTCGTGGAAGCCGAAGCCGTAGGGATTGGAGTTATTCTCCATATTTCTCATGGAGGTCGTAAGCTCTGGGCTCATCTCGCCTTCCATCAGGACCTTGTACCTCCTCATGTCGATGATCTTTTGAGGCTGGTCGATCAAGACGGGACACGCCTCGACGCAGGCGAGACAGGTCGTACACGCCCAGATGGCGTCTATGTCGTTGGCCTCGCCTATCAAGGCTTTGCTCTTTATCTCCTCGGATGCGGTTTTCGCAAACAGGGCCGGGGCACGCTCGTAGAGGTTGTCGTTCGTGTTGATAACGATATCCTTCGGAGACAGGGGCTTATCCGAGAGATACGCGGGGCAGTTGTCCTGACAGCGCCCGCACCTCGTGCATGCGTCACCGTCAAGGAGCTGCTTCCACGTGAACTGCTCGGGATAGTAGACACCAAAGACCTCGGCGTTCTCCATATCCTTTATTGGAATCAGAGAGCTCCTGGGCTCAAGCTTCCTGAAAAAAACGTTGAGTGTCGACGTCACGATGTGCAGCAGCTTTCCCAAGAAGAGATAGACGATAAAGGACATCGCGAGAGCGAGGTGTATCCACCAGTTTATCCTGTGAAATTTTAGGATACTGCTCTCGGTCATATTCGCATTGAAGAAATTTGCGAGAACGTGCCCGACGGGAGACCATTTCGCCAGTTCGGGATTGTAGTAGTAGGCGTTCCTCAAGACGTATATGTTATTTTCGTCGAATGTGGTTCCAATAAAAACATCGCTTCCGTTTGCAACCTCGATTAGCTCTTCATCGGTCAGCTCGGGAAACTCACGCAAGAATTCCTCGTCCGCACCGGAGAGGACAACGCTCATTTCTCTCACTTCTTCGTTTGTGCTGACTTCGGTCGCGGCCATCCTGAGACCCTCATTGAAAAATCCCGAGATGAGAATCAGAAGGATCAGGACGAGCGAGATGAGATCAGTCGGCCTGTTATCGAGGCGGTCGGGCCTCTGTATGTATCGGATCACGCCAAAGACGATGATCGCAACAAGAGCGCCGAGCCCGAAGAGGTCGAGGACGACCGAGTAGAATTTGTAGAAGTTCCCGTACCAGAAGCGGACATTGAAAATCAGGAGCGTAAAATCCTCCTGAATGACGATGAGGGCGGTGCCGATAAATAGGACGGCAAAGCCCCAGAAGAGGAGGAAGTGGGTCAGTCCAGGAACCGCCTCTTTGATAAGCTTCGCCTGCATAAAGACATACTGGACTATTCCCCAGATACGCTTTCCCAGTTTATCGGTCCTCACCTCCGGCTGTCCAAGCTTCCAGACCCTGATCTTCTTGACAAAGAGATAGATGAAGATCGCAGTTACGATTAGAGCTATGCCATAGACGACGAATCTCGCAATACCGTGGGGTCCCCCGAGGTTGAAGAAGACCTCTCGTGAAATCTGATATTCCATTGATTAATCTCCATAAAGCAGGGGTCTCTCCCCCTATTTTTACGGTTTTTTAACTATTCGGCCAAGAGTTTCTTGACCTCACTTGTGACTTCAGGAACGACCTTAAACAGGTCATCCACAATACCATAGTCGGCCTTTGAGAAGATCGGTGCATCGGCATCTTTATTTATCGCCACGATGTACTTAGATGAACCCATGCCCGCAAGGTGCTGGATCGCACCGGAAATGCCGCAGGCGATATATAGCGACGGGGATACTGTCTTTCCGGTCTGCCCCACCTGATCGGCGTGCGGCCTCCATCCGGCGTCTACCGAGGCGCGGGATGCCCCCACCGTTGCGTTCGAGCCGATTGTGTCGGCCAACTCTTCCAATATCTTATATTCATCGGGGCCTTTCATTCCCCTTCCGCCTGAGATTATGATGTCGGCCTCGGTGAGGTCCACCCTGCCGCCTGACTCCTGTGAAAGCTCTTTGAGAGGAGCCTTTGCATCCCCTAGAGAGACAGAAACCTTTTCCACCGCACCGCCCTTGGGATTTTCCGTGGCCGGAAATACCTTCGGCCTTCCGAGAGCCATCTGCGGGGAAGATTTCACCTTTATATTAACATACGCCTTTCCTGCGAATACCGGCCGAAAGGACATCAAAGTGTTGCCGTCCATCTCGAGCTTCGTACAGTCTGAGGCCATCGCCGTGTTGAGGCGGGCGGCTATACGCGGGAAGAGGTCCTTCCCCATTGCCGACGCACCGCCGATGAGGATTTTGGCGTCTTTCGCCACCTCGGCTACGGCCTGGGAGTAGAGGTCGGGAACGTAGTTTTCGAGCTTCGGATCGTCCACGACATAGACCTTATCCGCACCGAATTTGCCCAAATCCGAAGCGAGTCCCTCGACGCCTTTGCCTACGACAACCGCACAGCACTCACCTCCAGCTGCGTCGGCGAGTTTTCTTCCCGTGGTCACCATCTCGAAGGAGACCTTTCTCAAAGCCCCACCCCTTTGCTCGGCGAATACCAGAACTTCCTTTGCCATTTTTTATCTCCTTATTTACTTCGGCCTGCCCTTTTTTATCTAGGCTTCAAATTCCAAAGACAGGCTTATCTTCATAAATTATAGGGATCAGATGACTTTCGCCTCTTCCCTCAAGGCCTTTACCAGTGCTTTTGCCTTAGCCGCGGCATCGTCGCCCTCTATAATGCGTCCCGGGGGCCGCTGGGGCGGTGCCTCCCACTTCGTTATCTCGGAATTTGCGGCACCAAGCTTTACATCCTTGATGTCGAGGGGCTTCTTTTTCGCCTTCATAATTCCGGGGAGTGATGCGTAGCGGGGCTCGTTTAGGCCCTTCTGACATGCAACGATCGCGGGGAGCTTGACCTCGACGATCTCCTTTCCACCCTCGATCTCACGGGTCAAGACGGCCTTGTCTCCGCTGACCTCCACCTTCGTAACGACGGTGACACAGGGTAGATCAAGGAGCTCCGCCAACATTGGGCCTACCTGGGCCATGTCGTCGTCTATCGCCTGTTTTCCGCAGAAGATGAGCTTGTAGTCACCGCTTTTCAGCTCCTCGGCCAGCGCCTTTGCAACGCCTAGGGCGTCGGTGTATTCATCTTCTCCAATCTTTAGGAGTACGCCCTTGTCGGCGCCCATGGCGAGTGCCGTCCTGATTGCCTCGACGGACCTCTCGGGCCCGAGGCTAAGAATCGTGACCTCCCCGGCGCCTGCGGCCTCTTTCTTTTTGAGGGCCTCTTCGACACCGAACTCATCATAGGGATTCATAACGAACTTTACGCCCTCCTTGACGTACCCGCTCCCATCCGGTTTGACCTTTATCAAGGCCTCCGAATCCGGAACATGCTTCATGATGACAGCTGAGTTCACTTTTATCCTCCTTTTTTCATCTAATATCTATTTTTGCTTTATAAGACTGCTTGATATGACCAAGCGCTGGATTTCCGAAGTACCTTCGTAGATCTCGGTTATCTTGGCATCCCTGAAATAGCGCTCCACGGGATAGTCCTTCGTGTAGCCGTATCCGCCGTGGATCTGGATCGCCTTTGTGGCGGCGCGCATTGCCGTCTCCGAGGCGAAGAGTTTCGCCATTGCGGCCTCCTTCGAGAATCGGACGTTCCCCTTGTCCTTCATGCTTGCGGCCCTCCAGGTCAGGAGGCGCGCCGCATCGATCTCGGTCGCTATATCGGCTATCATCCACTGGAGCGCCTGAAAATTTATTATCGGCTCGCCGAACTGCTCACGCGTCCTCGCAAATTCTATACTCTCTTCTAAAGAGCCCCTCGCTATCCCGAGGGCCTGCGAGGCTATCCCTATACGACCGCCGTCAAGAGTGTGCATCCCGATCTTGAACCCGTCCCCTTCTGCGCCCAACAGGTTTGAAACGGGGATCTCGGCGTCCTCGAAGACGAGCTCGACCGTGGAAGAGCCCAGGATACCCAGTTTATCCTCGACTTTGCCGACCGAATAGCCCGGTGTACCCTTCTCGACGATTACCATCGAGAGGCCCTTGTGTTTTTCCTCTCCGGTCCTCACCATGACCACGGAGACATCGGCCTCCCTCCCGTTCGTGATGAAGTTCTTGGTACCGTTAAGGATGTATTTGTCTCCGTTCTTCTTTGCGGTCGTGCGCGTGCCGGCAGAATCCGACCCCGCATTCGCCTCGGTCATCCCGAAGCAGCCTATCTTCTCTCCCCTTGCGAGGGGAGCGAGAAATTTTTCCTTTTGATCTTCCGTCCCGAAGTAGTAGATCGGCGAACTGCACAGAGATGTGTGTGCGCTCATTACAACGCCGGTCGATGCGCAGTGTCTCGATATCTCCTCAACGGCGATGGCGTAACAGATATAATCCATTCCCGCCCCACCGTAGTTTTCGGGAAAGACCATGCCCATAAGACCAAGCTCCGCCATCTTCTTGATGCTTTCTTCGGGAAATTTGTGCTCACGGTCCACCGCCTCGGCCGCCGGTTTCAGCTCCTCCTCGGCAAATTTTCTGGTCATATCCATTATCATTCGCTGTTCATCTGTTAGCTCAAATTCCAATCAGTCTCACCCCCTTTCAATCCTTAATTTTTTCCGAAAAGACATAAACCGATATATCTATAAACCCTAGAAACAACTAGAACCTATAGAAATCCTAGAAATCCTTTGATATCGGTCTCATGCCAGATTAATTTAGGTCATGCCGATCTATAAAAGACGGCTGGTTACTTATCTTTAAACTTCGCCTCCCTTTTCTCGATGAAGGCCTCGATACCCTCCTTCTTATCCTCGGTGTTGACGAGTCTTCCGAAGCACTTCGACTCGATCTGAAGGCCCTTTTCGAGCGAAACCTTGAGCCCGTCTTCTATCGCCTCCATTGCGGCCCCCACGGCAACCTGGCCCTTCTTGGCGATATTTGTCGCCAGGTCCTTCGCCTCCTTTAGGATAAGCTCGGGGCTCGTCACCTTTTCGACCAGACCAATGTCAAAGGCCTCCTGGGCCGACAGGAATCTCCCCGTGAGGATCATTTCCATACCCCTCGCTTTGCCGACGATCCTCGGGACTCTCTGTGTCCCCCCGAAGCCGGGGATGATCCCGAGGTTTATCTCCGGGACGCCTATCTGTGCCTTATTCGATGCGTACCTGATATGGCAGGCCGAGGCAATCTCGAGACCACCGCCGAGGCAGTAGCCGTTGATCGCACAGATGACCGGCTTTCTTGAACCCTCGATCTTATCGAGTATCTCGTGTCCCATACGTGTGAGCTGCTCACCCATCTTGGGATCTTCGATGAACTGGATCTCTTTTATGTCGGCCCCCGCCACAAATACCGTCCCCGTTCCGGTGAGGACGATGACCTTCACCTTCTTATCCTTTTGGGCCTTTTCAAATGCCTCGTCGATATCCTCCATTGTCTTTTTTGCCAATGCGTTCATTGGAGGATTGTCAATCGTCACCACGGCCACGCCGTTGTCGTCGACCTTGTAATGGCACCTCTTGAGGAGTCTCCTCTTGCCATCGGCTAGATCAGATAGGATCTTCGGGGCCTTGAAGCGAACGGGATCGATAGTCTTGGCATACTCATCGAACTTCTCCTTTATCTTCTTCCACCCCACAACCTCCTCTGCGTAGTGTAGGGGTCCCCACGCCGTCTTGTATGGGAATCCCGTGCCATAGACCATGCCGGTGTCGATATCATATCCTTCGGCAAATCCCTCCTCGACCAGCATCAGTGCCTCCCTGATCTGGATGAGGATGAGCCTCATGATGTCGAACGGGACTCCACAAGGCTTTATCTTTTTCCTCTCCTCCTCGAGGATCTTGAGAAAGTCTTCGCTGTTGGGAGCACCTTCTTTGGTGTAGTCGTAGAATCCCTTCTGGGACTTCTGTCCGAGGAGCCCCTTCTCGACCATCTTCTTCATCAAGTCGAGGACCTTACACCTCTCCCCGTATGCCTCTTCAAGCGTCCCCGCGGCGTGTGTGCCGACGTCGAGCCCGACGAGATCGGTCAGTATAAACGGGCCCATTGGCATCCCGAACTCTGTTGCGGCCTTGTCGATATCGGCCGTCTTCAGCTCGGGGGTATCAATGAGGGCCGCCATCGCCTCCCCCAGATAGGGGATCAGGACGCGGTTTACGGCAAATCCCGCGCAGTTGCCGACCTCGATAGGGATCTTTTTGATTATAAGCGCGAAGTCCGTCATCGTATCCACCACGGCACCGTCGGTTCCCGCATAGTGGATGACC
>CAZDOD010000068.1:0-13990 GCA_964506935.1 uncultured Thermodesulfobacteriota bacterium
GAGCATCGCCTTGCCAAGGCGAGGGTCGCGAGTTCAAATCTCGTTTCCCGCTCCATTTTTTTTGGCGGCATAGCCAAGTGGTTAAGGCGGAGGTCTGCAAAACCTCTATCCCCGGTTCAAATCCGGGTGCCGCCTCAGGTTTTTTTGCCTGGGTGGCGGAATTGGTAGACGCAAGGGACTTAAAATCCCTCGTTGTTTTGCAACGTGCCGGTTCGATCCCGGCCCCAGGCACCAAAAAAACCAATATGATCAAAGATTTTAACGAGGTGTAAAATCTTTACTTTTTGGATCTTAACTAAAAAAGCCACTTGATGCCACATTCATGCCACTTTTTTTCGAACTTTTTCCTCATAACTCTCAAGAAAAAGTGAAAGCATATCACACATTCATTGCATATGCATCATCGATTGTATTATAATGTAGAAACATCTCTCCAGTCTTGTGACTGGTAATATTCATTATTATCGGTCGATTCTTCCGTTTTTATCCTGAAGAGAGATGGTGAACTCATGAAGGGGGCAAGTCACCTATCGTAGGAAATAATGCGATGAAGGATGACAGATGATCAATAGCTTTCCCAGGCCATTCTGGAGCATTCCAACAGATCAACTCTTTTCCCTCCTCGATGCGTCACCGACGGGGATATCTTCCGAGGAAGCCGGAAAACGAATCAGGGAATATGGCCCGAACAGTCTGAAGCCGAAAAAAGAATTCGGGGCAGTGACACTCTTTCTTTCTCAATTCAAAAGCCCAATCATCATCATCTTGATCGCCGCGGCAATCCTATCATTTTTTCTCCACGATCCCACCGATGCCATAATCATCCTTTCCATTGTCCTGGTCACGGGTATCCTCGGATTTTGGCAGGAAAAAGGGGCCGCCGCCACCATTAAAAAGCTCCTGGTCGCCGTCACCGTCAAGACACTGGCCCTAAGAGACGGGACGATACACAAGATACCCTTCGAGGAAGTGGTGCCGGGGGATATCATAGAACTATCAGCGGGGGCTGGTATCCCAGCAGATTGCATCATCCTCGAATCGAAAGACTTCTTCGTCAATGAGGCCGCACTAACGGGGGAAAGTTATCCGGTGGAAAAGTCCCCGGGTGTCCTCGATCCCGAAACACCTCTTTCCAAACGATTCAATTGCCTCTTTATGGGGGGATTTATAGTGTCCGGTACGGCACGGGCGCTCGTTGTTTCCGTTGGTCAACGGACAGAGATCGGGAAGGTCTCTCAGAGATTGACGGTGCGGCCACCCGAAACCGAGTTCGAGCGGGGAGTTAGGCGTTTCGGGTACCTCCTCATGGAAATTACTCTCCTGTTGGTTATCGGGATATTTGCCGTCAATACGCTTCTCCAGAAACCGGTGCTCGAATCCTTTCTCTTTTCCCTGGCGATCGCCGTCGGCCTGACCCCGCAGCTGCTGCCTGCCATCATCATGGTCAACCTCTCCTATGGGGCGAAGCACATGGCCAAAAATAAGGTCATCGTCAAGAGGCTTTCCTCCATCGAAGATTTTGGGAGCATGAATATCCTTTGCTCCGATAAAACGGGCACCCTGACGGAAGGAGTGGTAAAGATACGCTCGGTTGAGGATATTGAAGGCGAAAAATCCGATAACATTCTTTTCCTCGGATATCTCAACGCCTTTTTGGAGACCGGTTTTTTCAACCCCATCGACGAGGCGATTCGAACATTTCGTACGTTCGATATCGCCGGGATTCAAAAGCTCGATGAGATCCCCTATGACTTTCTCCGCAAGAGATTGAGTATCATGGTCTTGAAAGATGGCAAAAGGCTTATGATCACAAAGGGGGCGGTGCTCAATGTCGTCGAAGTTTGTTCGCTTGCTCGAAAAGCCGACGGATCGATCGTCCCGATCGATATCGTCCGAGATCAGATTGAAAGCCGTTACCAAAAGCTGAGCAAAGATGGGTTTCGTACCCTAGTTATCGCCACAAAAGAGATAGCGTCACCAGAACAGATAGTCAAAAGCGATGAGTCGGAGATGGTGTTTGAGGGATTCATCGTCCTGTTTGATCCTCCGAAAAAAGAGATATTGGGGGTTATCCGCGATCTGAAGGAAATGGGGGTATCGCTGAAGATCATCACGGGCGACAACGCCCTGGTTGCGGCACAGGTTGCCCGGGAAGTGGGTTTGCCTGGAGTCAATATTATCACGGGTGGCGAGCTTACGCAAACGAGCGATGAGGCTCTCCTCGGCCAGCTGGAAAATATTGAGGTATTTGCGGAGATAGAGCCCAACCAAAAGGAACGGATCATTCACGTGCTGAAGAAGATGGGCAACGTTGTGGGATACATAGGGGATGGTATCAACGACGTTTCCGCACTCCACGTGGCTGACGTGGGGATTTCGGTAGACAGTGCGGTGGACGTTGCAAAGGAAAGCGCGGATATCGTGATGCTTGAAAAAGACCTCGGTGTCCTGCTGGACGGTATACGGAAAGGGAGGAAGACCTTTGCCAACACGCTCAAATATGTTTTCATGGCCACCAGCGCGAATTTCGGCAACATGTTCAGCATGGCGGGCGCCTCGCTGTTTCTTTCGTTTCTCCCCCTCCTCCCCAAGCAGATCCTCCTTACCAACCTGTTGACCGACTTTCCGGAGATGACGATTGCATCGGACTACGTGGATGATGAAATGGTCAATCGACCCCGCCGCTGGAATATCGCCTTTATTCGCAACTTCATGATCGTCTTCGGATCCTTGAGCTCGATCTTTGACTTCATTACCTTCGGCGTGCTCCTATTCATCATACATGCGTCTCCAGCGGAATTCAGGACGGGGTGGTTCATGGAGTCAGTCGTTTCGGCTGCGATGATAGTCCTGGTGATTCGTACAAGAAAACCCTTCTTTTTGAGCAGGCCCGCTTCACCCCTTGCGATAACGACATTTATCATCTGCGGTGCCGCGGTGATCCTCCCCTTCTCGCCGCTTGGCCCCCTCTTTGGGTTTGTGAGGCTCCCGCTCTCATACGTTGCGATTCTTGGGGCAATCGTATTTGCCTATATTCTTGGGGCGGAAATTACCAAGAGGATTTTTTTCGCGAGGGTAGGCAAAAGAGGATGAAATATCCGCGGGGGAATCTTTATCGTGAGCAAATCTGACGTTGCCCAAAAAAGCGAGCCAATGCTAAATAGTCAGTATTGTAAGTCAACAAAGACTTTTTATAATATATTTAGGATATTCTGATATCTGAATTTTAGCTAAATGTTTGATATTACTGAAAAAACCTAATAAATTCTCAGATCTACCATAACTAACACAAAGGATTCCTAATCCGCTGGCCGCAGGGTTGAGTCCTGACAGACGCACCAATGGTTTCAAGGGATTACAGGATTTCGGACCCCTTATTTATTTACCCATGAACCGTCATCTTTCTGAATCCACCACCCAGGACTTGCCTGTTCCCGCCAGCTGACAGCAAATTGTCTCTCAATTTCCGGTACCGCTTCGGAACTGAAATTATTTGCGACCGCTATCTCATTATATAGTTTTCTTCTGTCGAAATTCTCAGCATCTATAAGGCCTTTCAAGTCACTCGTTGCCTTTATATCAAGGCCGGCCATATTCCGTATCTCAATATAACCTCGATTGGTGATGCCGATGTTCTTGCCGTCGTAAAAGGGTTTAAGCCTTATAAATCTCTGTTCAATGGATGTGCGAATCGACCTTATAGCCGGTGACGAGATATTTATATCAACATCCTGAGCCCAGGCAACACCACAAAAAATGTTAAAGGGGCTCTCCATAAATTTAGAAGAATCATCTTTATTCACATCTTTATTGGAGTCATAAACGTCTTCAACGATTTCGTCCGCAGCCCTTTTGACCGCCTCGGCGGGAAAATATATATTTACCGTAACACATGCGACAAAAAGAAAAAGAAAAGATAATAAGAAAAGAGCAGTTTTTTTAAGCATAATCGGTCCTCCTATTTGGTTTCAATTTTTATATCTTCCTTGTTCTTTACCTTTATCCTGTTTACCCTCTCCATCATATCCTTGAAACGGATTTGGTTATGGGGATTCTGGTTGATAATGTTAATCCCTGTAAGTCCTCTCCTTTTGATGAAATATTCAGTTCCATCGCTTTGAATTTTCCCATTCAATTTAAAGAAGTCGTTTTTCAGCTCCATGTGTATCCCTATTTCTGAATAATTATATTCACTGATGAACCTGTTGAGGCCTTTTTGTAATATCATAGAAAATATATTTGACCCTGATCCTAATATCGTCATGTTGTCGATGAAGTCTACGCTCACTTTCTTTTTAACTCTTGACTTATCTACTGTGTAAATATCAAATACGAAGCTTTGCGGATCTCCATAAGCAAAGACTAAGTCGGAAATTGACCCATCAACAACTCCGGTAATCTTTCCAACATTGACGACTTCCGTTAAAGTGTCGAGGTCAATATCATTAAAACGGACATCCAATCCTATCTTTCGTCCGGTGTTTAAGAGATCATAACCCCAGATGTTTTCAAAATTAATTACACCACCAAACATTTTAGCAGTAATATCACCTGAAGTAAATAATTTTTTCTCTTTTATCCCCACCTCGCTCAAGTCTCCCGAAAGCTCCCCATGAAATCTTAAAAGCTCTGAATCGGTGAATATTTTTCCAATATTTAGCTTTCTTATACTGAGAGAAAAGCCCATTTCCATCTGCTCAGATGTGATATTAGTTATAATGAAATCTTTCACCATGACCTCTCCATCGAGTAACTCAAACTTCAAATCCTCAGAGAAGGTCAAGGAGTTGCCCGTCAGGGCCGGTAAAAATTTCATCTCTCCTACTTCAATCCCCCTAATCAATGTGTTTTTAATTCTGACCGTTCCGAAATCTATGTGGGTTAAATCTTTCACTTTTTTTCTGTGTATAGTTTCTGAAAAATCGATAGAAAAAGGCATATCCACCAAAAGACCTTCGATTTTGGTCTTTTCTCCGGGAATATCTAAATAGGGTACATCCAAATTGAGAGAGCCTGAGATTTCAGGAGAAAGGAAGTTGCCCTGAAGCCTTCCCTTGGCTTGTAACGACCCCTCGATTTTCGCATCATAGAGAGATGGAATTCGCTCTTTAAAGAAATTTTTGAAAATGAGATCAAATAAAGGTCCTATGTCTTTGCTTTTGACCGAATATTTCAAGTTTCCCCAGGGTATAGATGACTGAAAGCGAATATCCCCGGAGACTTCCATACTCAAGACTTTTGGAATTGAAAGGTCAAGGGTAAGGTCACGAAGGTCACTTTCATCGGAAATTGTTCCTTCGAATTGTCCCGATACCCTGTTATCATCAAAATTTAGATAAAAATCTCCCAGAAGGAGCTGAAAATCCTTTAGAAAAAATAATCCATTAAAAACAAATCCTTCTTCAGGGGTTTTTACCCAGGAATATTCCACCGTGCCGTCAAGTCCTTCTCCCATATATTCCCAGCCTGGAGAAGAGAAGCTGAGATCATGAAGGGATGCTTTAATCTCCCCCACAATCTTTACCGCTTCAATCTCTTTGGTTTTCGTGGTGCTTACAGAAAACTCCACGTTAGATTTCCCATTTAGCTCCCAGTTCTCGAAGGTTCTTGGGATAAGTGACCCTAACTTCTTGAGATTTTTGCTCGATACTTTAAGGTCATCGGTAGTGGCTTTTATCTCCAAAAAGCCGTTTTTTATCAGCAGCTCATCTAACGTTACCATCCCGAGTTCTGGTATCTCCAGAAAAACATCATTAAATATGAGCGGCCCCCCGGATAGAAAGACCATTTTTCCTTTGGATGTAATCCCTTTAACATCAACGCCGACCTTTTTATCGATTATCTGAAATCCTTTGAGCCTAAACTTCGAAATTTTAATTCCATCAACGCCAAAAGACCCAACTGCAGCAACCTCTTCGGCCGAGAGATTGAGATCACCCAGCTCGTAGGATGTCACGGAAGATATAACGTATCCCTTTGCCGTCAGGTCAG
Source organism: uncultured Thermodesulfobacteriota bacterium (assembly GCA_964506935.1). Taxonomy (GTDB): domain Bacteria; phylum Desulfobacterota; class Zymogenia; order Zymogenales; family Zymogenaceae; genus CAZDOD01. The sequence continues at coordinate 5,992 of CAZDOD010000068.1, forward strand.
GATGCTTCCCCTTTATACTGAAAACACCGCTTATGTGCCCGTTAAGAAAAACTCCTTTAACACCCTCTCTATCATATGTGCGGGTTTCCCCTTCGACCGACAAAAGGCCAACACCGAAAACTCTCTTGTATATCAGATCAAGATCTGAAAATCTGTAATCCTTGTCTTTAATTGCAATATCGAGTTTCGCATTTCTAATTACAATATCCATCCCGATAATTCGGTTTATCAAATCCCCTTTTTTCCCCTTACTCTCATCCTCGCCTGAAAGCTTTATTGATAATGTCGGATTATCAATAATAATTTTTTTGACTGGAAAAAATGGGTTTAACCCAACCTTAAATTCGATTGTGGCCGGGCCGGATGATAAATCGAAAGATTCTAAAGAAATATGTGCCCCCTCGATAAAATAGCGGTTAGGAGCAAGGGCTTTTAGCCCTAATATATCGATTTCAGATTTTGAGGTTTTTTGTAGAAACATCTCGACGGCTGAAGATAAAAGCTCTTCTTTAAAAGAAAAAAAGAAAATGTTGATAGTTATGAGGAAGGTAAAAAAAACAGTGAGTAGTGAGATAACGATTAGCCTATTTTTGGAAGTCTTGAAATACCCACATTTTTTTCCCGGGGTAATTCTCTCTCTTTTTTTTAGAGCCATCCTGTTTTTTAGAATTTAATTTTGTATTTATAGGATCTGTTGTACAATTTTTTGATTCCTTCTTTGAAAGAAATGGTCACTTTTTGAGTTTATTTTTCGATGTCGGTGATTATTTTCGGCCAAAAGTAAAGGGAAGAACTGAAAACAAGTATCGAAATCCCCTTTTTTAAATTATAACATCTTTTACGAGGCTTTACAAAAGTTAGTTGAAAGTTGAAAAAAGGTGCAGATTCTAAATAGACTCTTCTCTTTGCTCATAATAAAAGCCCTCCAGATATAGGGATGCGTTTAACGCTTGATCCTGCCGGTCGCCTCGCCTCCGGAGAGCGCCGTGATCTCATCTAGGGTTGACCGGTTCCAGTCGCCTTCTATTGAGTGGGCCAGGCATGAGGCGGCCACCGCGAAATCGAGGGCCCCTTTTAGATCGGAAAAGTTTGACAATCCGTATATCAGGCCAGCAGCGAATGCGTCTCCGCTGCCGACACGGTCGACGATATGGGTGATGTCATATTTTTTCGAGGCGAACACATTCTTACCATCGGAGGCTATGGCGCTCCATCGGTTGTGGGAGGCAGAGACGCTCTCCCTTAGCGTTACAGCGATGAGCTTTATATTTGGGTATTGTTTTAGGACCTCACCCGTGAGCCTTTCGTAGTTGGACTCGTCGATGGCACCGGATGTGAAATCCGCATCGATCCCGATGCCGAGGGATTTCTGACAGTCCTCTTCGTTGGCGACGATGACATCGGCATAAGTCACCAAATCACCCATGACATCGGGCGCCTCCTTTCCCCATTTCCAGAGCTTTGAGCGGTAGTTTAAGTCCATCGAGACAAAGATATTTTTCTTTTTTGCAATAGATACGGCTTTTTTCACGACATCTGCGGCGTTTTTAGACAGTGCCGGAGTTATGCCGGTGGTATGGAACCATCCGCAGCCTTCGAGTGCAACGTCCCAGTCGATGGCATCGGGGTCTATATCGGAGATAGCAGACGGCAACCTGTCGTAGACGACCCCCGACGGGCGCTGGTTTGCGCCCTTCTCAAGAAAATAGATCCCCATGCGGGAATCGGGGACAAAGACTATGTGGTCTGTATCCACGCCAAATCCGTTAAGTTCCATTTTGGCCGCTCGCCCGATGTCGTTTTTTGGAAGAGCCGTCAAAAATCGTGTCTTGAGACCCAGATATGAAAGGCTCACAAGGACGTTAGACTCCGCGCCACCGAAGGTGGCCGAAAGGGTCGGCGACTGGAGGAGCCGCTCGAATCCCGGTGACGCCAGCCTCAGCATGACCTCACCGAAGGCGGCATAAATCTTGGCACCGGTTTTTTTATCCTTTATCTCGCTTGTAATCATCTTATTCTCCAATTATCGCTTCTTGTTTTTGATTCTTTTTATGATCTCGATCGTATCACTCACCCGTTCCGTAAGTTCGACAAACCTCTGGTCGTCAACAAGTTTGCGGTCGATTAGCTTTGAACCGATCCCAACACATGCCGCCCCCGCCTCAAACCATGCCGAGAGAGACTCCTCGGTGGGATCGACCCCGCCGGTCGGCATCATCTCCGCCCAGGGCATTGGGCCCCTCACCGCCTTTACGAAGGAGGGTCCTCCGACCTCTCCGCCAGGGAATATCTTGCAGATCTCGACCCCAAATCGGTGCGCACGGTTGATCTCGGTTACGCTTCCACATCCCGGAAGGTAAGGGATTTTACGAGTGTTGCATAAAATCGAGGTCTCCTCGTCGAGGATGGGGCCGACGACAAAGTTCGCACCGGAGTTTATAAAGATCGCGGCGGTCGGCGCATCGACGATCGAGCCGACACCTAAGATCACATCACGACGTTCGCTCCGGCAGAACTCCTCCAGCTCTGAAAATATCAGATGCGCCCCATCGCCCCGATTGGTAAATTCTATAACCTTGGCCCCGCCATCGGCGCAGGCGGAGACGATCCGTTTTGCGACATCCAGGTCATCGTTGAAGAATACGGGGACCAGACCTATTTCTTTGATTATCGAAAGGGTCTCCATACGTGAAAACCTTGCCATAGCCTCTCCTCCTCTTATGCCCTGCTGATTGACTGACTTATTAAGATATCCATTTTATACTCTAAGTTCATTCGATAGAAGAACTCGCCTCACGGACATTTTCGTTTAAGTTTAGTCTAAGCCTGTGATCGCCGCACCTGATATTTATCTCTTCTAGTGGAAATTGTGTGTTCGTATATGTGTTGTCGTATCGAGGATAATCGCGAAGCGATATATCGCTACCTTCTCTTTTCAATCTCCCCCTCCATCCGAATTCTATCCTCCCCTGCGACGGCGAATCGTAGACGACCGAGAGCCCTCGAAATTTGATGTGTGCGCTCGATATATTCTCGACGAAATCGTCGAATCCGCCGTCCCGTTCTTTATTCCCCATCTCGCAGATCCAGATGTTTTTTGTTCCTTCGGCGATTACCTCACACGCCGCATCTATGCCTTCGGTCTTCCAGTGGTAGCGATTTTTTGATCTCAGGGCTATATAGCCATCGCCCTTTCTCCCGAAGATACAGCCTTCACGCTCGCGCACCTCGTCGAAAGCCGCCTTCGGAAACCATGCATGGGTGAAAAAGAGCCTATTTGTCATATAGAGCCCCGGCATCCGTGATATATTGTAACAGGCGATGAGCACGTTTTCAATCTGGGCGACCCTGGGGAGCGTCCCGGAGCCGACCCAGTAGCCGCCGCTCGTGTTCTCCCGGTGCCCCGGGTGGGTGGTGAAGCAGACGGCGGTCTCAGAAAGCGTCGCCTGCCAGATGTGCTGCTGGTCTCCACCGTAGCCCTTACGATAGTCCTGGGCGCTGCTCAACATGTAGTCAGTGGTCTTATAAGTATAGAGGTTCACCTCCTCTCTAGTGTTTCTACACAGGTCTCTTTCGAACAGCCTAGCAAGCAGGGGCATGAGGCCGAGCGTACGAAGGACACGTATTAGCGAGCGGAAGGGCTTAAAGGGGGAAAAGAACTGGTTTTCCCAGAACCCGAATGCGTCGAACATCCGCATCACGAGGTTTACGGTCTTGGGGTGGAGGTAGGCCTCGAGCGTCAGAAAGTGAAGCCCGCTCTCGAAATCATCATACGACAGACCCCACCGCTCGGCCTCTTTGATCTTTATCCCCATCCTCTGGCGGTTGACTACTGGCGGACTCTCGTGATCATTTGCGATCTCGTAGATTGCGCGAGGGAGCCTGTATTTATCCCCCAGCGCCAGTGACACGGCCCCCATGTTGTCGGCGCCCGAAAACCGCCCGGTGCCGAAGACCAGCTTTTGGGTGTCGGTAGTCGATTCGATCCCGGCGTTTCTCTTCTCCTCGCCGTAGCTTCGCCCGTGTGAAGAACCGAAGGCGCCGCGGTATGAGTTTAGTGCCATATCGAGAAACAAAAGATCGAGTACGATCTCGGCCCTTTTTACGATAGTCGGATTTGGTGCGAAATCGATGAGGTTAGAAAGCGCCGTGATATCCTCGTCGTAATAGATATGGGAGAGCCACTCGGAAAAGCCGGTCTTGTAGCGCAGCTCGAGCCATTTCAGGATACGGCTCTCGGCGCGGGCGGACTTTTCACGCCCGGTCATGTTTGAGTTGACAAAATTTCGGTCGGGAAAGAGCCTTCCCGCGAGGTATTCGTTTGCGGCGAACATGATGACGTGGTTTTCGGTCCAATAGCACATCGAATCTATCCCCGGCTCATCGGGCGAGTATTTGAAATTTAGTACCGTCCGCTCGGCGTGTTCGATGAGGCTTTTGGAGAGTAGTTTTTTTCCCTTTAGCTGATATAGGAGGCGGATGATCCCCAAGAGGACGAAATCGGCGCAATCGTATCTCTCGTCGATGTAATTTAGCGACGCCTCGATCAGAGACTCGTGTACGGGCCCCCGATCCTCGGAGATGCGCACAAGCTCGTAATAGTAACCCTTGATATTCGGGCCGGCGGGATTTCTGAGACAGTGATCGATAAAGGCGCGCCGCCGCATCCTGAAAGTTTCGGCAAACGGCTCTTGGCTGTATATGTCGGGCGAGGGGTCGGGATAGCCTTTGGGTTTCGGCCCGACATTCTTAAAGGAAAAGTCTGCCATTCCGCTGGTGTCGAAAAATTCGTGCGTAAAAACCATCTCAGAATTCTCAATTTTTTTGCTACCCATTTCTAAAATTTAACTCCTCTCTAGAGTCTCCTTTAGCTCGTTTTCAACTTTTAGCATATCTTTTGTCGGGCTATCGGTCTCCCTTCGTTTCTCAAGATATTCTTTTATTCGGTTGTGGAGATCGGGCGTAAGTCTATATCTGAAGGCGTTATAGGCCGAAAAGGCCAGGAAGATAACGGGAATCAGGGCGAAGATGAGCTTCAAGACCATGACAAACTCCGGGGACTGAACCTGCTCTATCAGGACTTTTTTGCCATCGACCATCTCCTCTACGGGCTTTAAATAACCCGCCCAGTGGATAATCTGGGCGATCAAAAAGATCCCAATGGCGGAGCTAAGCTTTCTTGCAAACATGAAGAGCCCGGAGTAGATTCCCTCTCTCCTCTCACCCGTGTAGAGTTCGTCGACATCGGGGACGTCTGCGAAGATCGAATATATCATTATCACGATCCCCCCGGTACCGATGCCCACAAGACCGCCGAATATGTAGATTATCTCATCGGGCATTCCCGGCCCGATGAAGAAGCTCAAGCCCATGACGACCATCCAGATGAGCGCCGAAATGATAAAGCTCGTCTTTTTGCTGGTCTTTTTACTCACAAACGAGTAGATCGGTATCACGAGTATCTGGAGTATCAAGATAGTCCCAAGGACGTAATCGGTCTCTTTGAGACGGTACATATAATACTTCATGAAGTAGATGACGATGCTCATCACGGCGTCGATGGCCACAAAGGAGAATAGGTACATCAAAAGGACGTTCAGGAACGTGGGGGTCTTGAAGGGTTCGACGTAGGAGCGCCTGAAGTTGAAGGGAACCGGCTCCTTTTGAAACTCCTTCCTCTCCTTGGTTGTCAGAAACGTCGCAATAAATGGAATTGCAAAGAAGAGCCCGAAGGCCGCCGCCATAACTATATATCCCGAACGCACATCGGGAAACATCTTGACAATTTCAAACGGCAATACGGCGCATATCAGAGACGATATCCCCGAAAAGATTATACGGTAGGTGGTAAGCGATGTCCGCTCGTTGTAATCAAGCGTCAGCTCCGCCGCCAGGGCGTTGTAGGGTATCATGACCATTGTTATGACGGTGGAAAAGAAGATGTAGGCGATGAGGATGTAGATAAAGCGGTGTATCTCCAGTTCAAAGTCGATGGGGTACCACATCAAAAAAAACGAGATGAATATCAGGACGATCCCGGCCAGAAAGTAGGGTCTCCTCCTGCCGAATCTCGTCCTCGTCCTGTCGGAGATATACCCCATCATGGGATCGGTTATCGCATCCCATGCCTTGCTTAGAAAAAAGGCGACACCGGCAAGGGCGGGTGAGATGAGGAGTACGTCGGTCAGAAAATGTAAATAATAAATCCCGATAATTAACATAGCACCCCCACCGTAGATATCACCGACGCCGAAGCCAATTTTCGTCGAGAGGGGGAGCCTATCGCTATTTAAATTTTTCATGACGGCCTCACATAAAAAATACTAAAAATCCAAAAATCAATCCAATCTTTCGATAAATTCCAGATAACGGTCATCGACAGCCTCGCGTCTCCCCGTTCGGGCCGAGCGATACAACGCCTCGACGACCGAAAGGACTCGGAGCGCCAATGGGGCCGGGATGAGATAGGGTGTGCCACCGGTTACCCAGCGGCGAAATCCCTCGATGCTGCGAAACAGGGCGTGGAGCCCCCTGACCGGCGGTTTTTCTTTTTTCACCTTCGCACCGAAGAAACGCACCTTCGGGAAATCTGGCCCCTTATAGACACCGGTCCCCGCGTTCCCGTATATCTCGATCGTGACCGGGCGCTCAGGCGTGGCGACCATAGAGCTCGTTATAGAAAGCATGGCCCCGTTTGACATCGTGACGACTCCCATCGCGAGGTCCTCGACCTCGATATCGGAAAACACCCTTTTTGCCGTATTTCCTTCTGCCGTCTTCGGCTCTCCTCCGATTGCCTCAAGGGCGACGTCGACAAAATGGCTTGCCTGGGTGATGAGTGTCCCGCCGCCGCTCCTCTCAACGCTCGCATGCCACGGAGAATTTGAGAAGTAGTCTATCTTGCGGTGCCACGGGACGTTCAGGCGCCCGTATAGTTTTTCCCCGAGCGCCCCCTCTCTGGCTGCGTTTATCAGGGCGTAGCATCCGGTGTCGTATCTGTACTGATAATTTATCCCCACCTTTGCCCCGGTGCTACGGTAGAGGCGGCATATCGAAAGTGCGTCTTCTATCGAGGCGCTGATCGGCTTTTCGCAAAGAACCGCAAGGTTTCGATCGACGGCCTTTTCTATCAACGGCCTGTGTAGATTGTGTGGAACCGAAAGATAGACGGCATCGAGATCGGTATTGTTTAGCATATCGTCGTAGTCGTCAAATGCCCGCCCTGTGTGGAAACGCCTTGCAAATGTTTGAGCCTTTTCATCGTCGATATCCATGCAGGCAACCGCCTTGATCTTTCGGTTTATGAGGCACCCGATTGCGGTAAAGCGGGCGATGTCTCCACAACCGACGATAGCGATTCGAAACTTACTCATATATTACCCCCTTTATCAAGCCCCAGTATAAAAGATAGACCATCTGTGATTATTTGCCGAACCGAGTCGTCTTTGAGCACCTTTGAGACATGACCGAGAGACACGTAGCAGATACGACCCCTTATACGGTTTTTTATCCAGACCACTGGCTCTTTTTTGCCTTTGGTTTCGGTCACGTATTGAACTTTTACGCTGTCGTCATAACTGTGGATATAGAGTTCGTCGGTGATGGTGAATGGTTCGGCGATACCGAAGACGGGATCGGCTTCTTTTGTCCTCGATACCGTATAGGGTTCGATCTTTCCGTGGCTTGTAAAACGTCCGCCGAGTATATCGAAGTATCGTGAGGACTCTTTAAACGATGCCGAGGCGGAGTGGAGGGCGAGGATCCCGCCCCCGCCCGTAACGAAGCTGTCGAGGACATCGAGGGCCCTTTCTGAAATCTTTTTTCTGTGAAAATAGAGGAGGACCCCGTCGAACTTATCCTCCGAAAGGCGGGTAAGAGCCTCGATATTGGATGTCGTGGTCAGATCAATCTTATCCCAACCCTTTAGGATTTTATTTAGTCGTCTCCTCGCCGGGATGCTGGGGTGAAAGATGCCGGCTGAAACCACAAGTATTCGTTT
>CAZDOD010000069.1:0-6272 GCA_964506935.1 uncultured Thermodesulfobacteriota bacterium
TAAAGATGAAGGGGAGGGGAGATAAAAACTGGCTCCTCATAAAGATGAAGGACAGGATGGAAAAGAATTACGACATCACACAGTCCGCACCCGATTCTGTAAAGACGAAAAGGAGCATAGAAGAGATCGAAAGAGAGCCGCCAACAACGCCGCCGTGCGAGGTAAAGGAATAGGTTTTTCGGGGAGAGTAAGAGATTCTTCGACTTGAGTATCTTCTAATCAGATTGGAAACCTCAAGCAAAAGCCGTAGGGGCCGACCCATGTGTCGGCCTTTTAAAATGGATATGTGAAAAACTTCTTAAAAAGCGTTTTTCGATGCAGATGTTAAAAGGTCGGCAAACCAGACCTAAAACCAAAATAGAAATTTCAACTTTCACCGTAAGGGCAATCAGTCAAACAGGCATGGTCAAAAATCCATCGGAGTCCCTCAATATACAATCAGCCCTGCATAGCCCACGACACTCCTGTAGTCTCCGCTCGTATCCCCTGACGTCATGTAGTCGATGAGCTCTGCCTTTTTCGCCCCCAGCTCTACCGCAGCTTTCAGCATAACGGCAACCGGGATATAGCCGCACATCGTTATACCCTTTCTTCTGACGGTGTTGTAGACGCCTTCGGGGTCGAGGCGGAGTATCTCGTCTATGGCGTCTTGGTCCTGCTCCTTGGCATACTCAACAGGCTCATAGTGTGTCATGTCGGAGCTCGCAACAATCAGGACGTCTTCGCCGAAATCTCTAATCGCCGATGCAATCTCCCCTCCAAGCGTCAGGCATTCCGATATCAAGAGCGACCCGAGGGCTATCGGTGTGAGGAGAAAATTCTCCTTTATCACCTGTATGAAGGGAAGTTGCACCTCAAGGGAATGCTCGAAGCTGTGCGCCTTCGGGTCATCCGATACGATGGATGATTTTTTGAGGATCCTCCCCGACAGGTCTTTGTCAATTTCCACGACACCAAGCGGCATATCCCACACACCATCGGTCATGATCGAGGCGCTTCTCCCCATTCCACGATGATTCGGTCCCAAGACGATCACGTGATCCGGTATCTCCACGCGGGAGAAGACCTCCCCGCAAACCCTCCCCGAATAGATATACCCCGCATGGGGAGAAACGACCCCTTTGACCTTTATACGATCCACTCCGCTGTCGAAATACGACATGACCTCACTCTTTAATGCCTTGGGATTTGAGGGATAGAACTGCCCGGCGACCGCCGGCTTCCTTATCATCTAAACCTCCACTTCTAATGATTACCCATCTAAAACAAATAATATAGCAATAGAAAAAGCAATGCAACCCAAAAGGAATACCGTAGGGCAAGTGTTTTTTCTTGACTTGAAATCCCACGATGAAGTATCATAACATAAAGAAATAATAGGTGTTTTTCGAGTAATGGGCCCTAAAACAAAAAACTATATCTCATCTCTAGCCTCAATCATAATTACAATCTCCCTTTTCTGCTGCGGTGTACCGGAAAATGAGGTCGACCCGGACGCAGTCTCGAAATTCTTGGAAGCCGAGAAGCTCTTCTCAAAAAAGGAATATTTCGAGGCAAGGAAGCTTTATGAAGAGACCCTCGAGATAGATCCGAAAAACTGCGATTCTCTTACAAGGCTCGGTGAAATCAGCAAATCCATGATGGACTACGACGCCGCATTATCCTATTTCGAGAAGGCACAAAAGACCTGCAAAGACCATATCCCCGCATATAACGGGTCGGCACAGATATACATGGAGCTTGAAGATTGGGATGAGGCAATAGACACATGCAAAAATATACTCGACATCGACTCCGAAAACTACGACGCCCTTGGGATGATAGGCGAGATCTACTGTAAGAAGGGCGACGTTGAAAAAGCCGAGAAATATTTTACAAAGGCGATAAAGCTAAAGCCCAATCATTACAACTCCTGCTATAATATGGGCAAGATATACTTCAACGACAAGGATTATGAAAACGCATGCGGCTATTTTTTGAACGCCGTAAAATCTAGGCCATCAAGCTTTGAGGGGAACTACTATCTCGCCCTGACCTATTTCCACCTCGAACGATACGATGAGGCGATAGGTTTCTTCGGGAGGGCGGCGAAGATCGAGCCCGACAGGGTGGAGCCCTATTACGCTACGGGGCGCTCACTCATGTTAATGGAGATATACGATGAGGCCCAGGCATGGTACAACAAGGCCATAGATATGGAACCAGGCCTTTATCAGGCATACTGTGACCTCGGCATCATCTATAAGGAGACGGGGGATTTTGCAGAAGCCGAAAATTATCTAAAAAAGGCTCTCGAGATCAAATCGGATTACTTCGACGCCTGCCTCAACCTCGGAAAGCTTTATCTTGAGGAGAATAGATATGAATCGGCCGAAAAGATGCTGTATAGGGCAGTCAGGATCGAGCCCAGCAATATCGAAGCCCTGAGATATCTGGGCACAGCAAGAATAGAGATGGGAAATCCCGATGGCGCGGTCTCGGCATTAAAAGACGCCATAAAGATATCTCCCGAAGACCCGCTCCTTTACATCAATCTCGGAAACGTATACTCAAAAATAGAAAAATATAGTGAGGCCCTCGATGCCTTCGAGAAGGCCCTTTCCTTTGATTCAAACCTGGCGATTGCTTATGTGGGGATGGGTGATACATACTTCAAGATGGAAGAATTGGAGAAGGCGGAAAAGGCATATAAAAAATCGACCGAGGTCAACCCGGACGCCTACGAGGCATATATCAGCATGGGGAACATGTACCGCGATACATCCCAATACGACAAGGCAAAAGAGGCCTATTTGAAGGTAATAGAGCTAAAACCCGACCTCTACGAGATATACCTGGAAGTTGCGAAGATATGTCTGAAGAAGGGCGAAGATTTAGATGAGGCCCAAAAAATGGTCGACACCGCCCTAAAGGCCTATCAAGGAGACAGCAAGTGCCACGAGATCAAGGGGCAGATATTTCTTGCAATGGGGAAAAAGGATGATGCAACGGCCGAGCTAAAAAAGGCACTAAAATATGATCCCGAAAATACGTCTGCAAAAAACCTCCTCGATTCAATTTCCCAGCCCGATAAACCCAAAGAGGATAAAACCGAAGAGACTGTAACCGATGTCGAAGACGACACAGAGGTAGACTAATAATAAAGCGATATATTATTTTATAAAATGTCCGGCATGAAAGATAAGTGAGACACGAATTTTTAAAATCTATTTCATAGATTTGAGGGAGCAGAAAATGAAAAAAATAGGATTTTTTGGCATTGCAACACTAATACTTTTGGCCTTTTCTTGTGCCCCGATGATCGTGCCCGCACCGACTCCGGGGGGAATCGTTGATTTGGATACAAACAGTCTGACGGTCCAAAACGAGGGTATAATCATAACTGTCTCAAGTGAGTCATGGAAACACGACCCCGTGGATGTGAAATACACTTTCACACCCTTCTTTGTTACGGTCCTAAATAATACCACCGGAGTGATAACTATAGACGAGGATCATGTCTTTGTTTTCGATGAGAATAAAACCCAGTATGGAGTAGTAGCCCCGAAAGATGTAGACAGCGCACTCACACCCAGGTATTATCCACCCGTCTTTTTTTACGGGAGCAACTATTATTATCATGACCGGTGGGGTTTGGGCATAGAGATAGGATATCCCTTCGAGACCTACGATTCTGAGGTCATCCCGACCGCCTTCAGGTTCGGACCGATAGCACCCGGCGCAAGGGTTATGGGATTTGTCTATCTCCAAAAACCACCTCCCGAAGTAAAGGAGCTTACATTTAAAATCAGCCCTATTTTGGAATCAGGGAAGTCGATCACCCTTTCCTTTAATTTCAGAAGGGAAAAATAGAGGGGCCGAAATTGATCAAGCCCCGATGAAAAACTTCAAAGGTCTCATGTGAGATTTTATTATATATGGGGTGGAGATTTTTCTGCAAAAACGTTTGAACACCTGACCAACACAAGAAAAGATGACTTGGCGTGAAACTGAAACCGGGCTGTAAAGACTGCATACTCGAACAGGCGTTGATCTGTGCGAAACTTTCGGGTGCCAATGGGGAGATGCTAGGCAAAATAGAAGCCGAGGCCTCACTCATCGTCTCAAAGGCCACGCCCCCGATCACGGCCCCTGTGCTCGCATCAAAGATATACAAAATAATAAGGGAATACACCGGTGTAGAAGACCCCTATCTCGAAAGGAAGAGAAAGAGTGCAACAGAGGCCGAGGTCATGTACGCCTCCCTCAAGAAGAGGATCGATTCCTCTCCCGACAAATTGAGGGCGACGCTTGTCGCATCGGCCGTCGGGAACATCATAGACTTCGGCATACCAAATATCAAAATCACCACGGAAAAGATACTAAGGGAATATGAAGAGTTGTCGTTTGCGATAGACGACTATGAAGGATTAAAGGAAGAGCTTTCGAAGGCGGAAAAAATCCTCTTTGTCGCAGACAACGCCGGCGAGATCGTCCTCGACAGGCTCTTTCTGGAGTGGGCGAGATCCAACCTTTCAGCCGAGATATTCTTCGCCGTCCGCGGGGGGCCGATTATAAACGACGCCACGAGATCCGACGCCATATCTCACAAGATAGACAAATTGGCAAAAATTTTAGATACTGGGGCGAACATCCCCGGCGCAGACCTCGCACTGGCATCCGAGGAGTTCAGAAGGGCATTCGACGAAGCGTGCCTCGTAATCTCCAAGGGACAGGGGAATTTCGAGGTGCTCGAGGGGGTGGATAAAAATATCTTTTTCATCTTAAAGGCAAAGTGCAAGGTCATTGCTGACTACCTCGATGTAGAACAGGGATCGTTGATATTGATGGAAAACAGACCACAAAAAAACTAAAAAACCCAATGTAACTGATTTTGGTATTGATAAACTTTCTAATAATCATCCTTTTTACTCGAAAGAGCAAAATAGTCAATAAATTCAATAAATTAAAAAGGTTATTTTATGTTTTACATACTCGATAAAAATGAGATCAAAAAAGGGAAGGTAACCGATATCTATTTTGTGAGAACGAAGGAGATACTCGATCGCAGGAAGATAAAAAAGAGGGTCGTCGCCGAAGTCTTCACAAAAACACTCCCGAGAAATTGGGAGTGGGGGATTTTCTGCGGTCTCGAGGAGGTCATATATTTATTGGAAGGACACGACGTCTCAGTAAGGAGCATCCCCGAGGGGACGGTCTTTTTTCCCGGAGAGCCGATATTCGAGATAGAGGGAGAATACACCGACTTCGGTATACACGAGACCGCCATGCTCGGATTTATATGCCAGGCATCCGGGATCGCCACAATGTCGGCGAGGTGCCGAATAGCCGCCGAAGATAGGCCCATCATATCCTTCGGCGCGAGGAGGATGCACCCCGCAATAACCCCGATGATCGACCGCGCCGCCCTGATCGGCGGCTGCAACGGCGTGAGCTCAATCGCATCTGCCGAGATCTTGGGTGAAGAACCTGTCGGGACTATGCCGCATGCCCTCATCCTCATAATCGGAGATACCTGTGAAGCTGCAAGGGCATTCAACGAGATAATCGATAAATCTGTAAATCGGATAGTCTTAATCGATACGTTCAATGATGAGAAATTCGAGGCCCTAAACGTTGCCGAGGCCTTGGGGAGTGACCTGTTCGGCGTAAGGCTCGACACACCTGGATCGAGGCGTGGAGACTTCAAGGAGATCCTAAAAGAGGTGAGGTGGGAGCTCAATATCAGGGGACACTCCCACGTGAGGCTCTTTACGAGCGGCGGTCTCGACGAATTCTCAATAATGGAACTCAACCCCTACTGCGACGCATACGGCGTGGGGACATCGATATCGAGCGCAATCACGATAGATTTTTCATTTGACATCATAGAGATAGAGGGAAAGCCTGTGGGAAAGAGGGGGAAGATGTCGGGCAAAAAAGACCTCTTCGGTTGCAAGAAATGCGGGGCACACATCGTGATACCGTTCGGAGAAAATCCAAAAAAATGCGGTTGTGGGGAGAAGCTGATACCCCTTCTTAAAACATACAGGCCAAAAGATGACGGGAAAAAGCTCCCGAAGCCTAGAGAGATAAGGTCATACGTCCTAGATCAAATCAAGGATTTTAAGGCGAGTGATTTGAAATAGGTGATTAGGCCGAAATCGTAGTTTAAATAGATAAGGGATAAAAAATCCGCCCCTACCACATCCTTTCAGGCGGGATGTCCCCGTCCTTTGCGATCGGGTCATAGTAGGTAATCGCCCACCATATCTCTCTCTCCTTATCTCTGT
>CAZDOD010000069.1:6282-13944 GCA_964506935.1 uncultured Thermodesulfobacteriota bacterium
TCGTTCCAACCGAGCATCCTCCCCATAAGGTCGGCGCATTTTTTTATTGCATCGTCCCCGGGATTACCCACAGTCCCGATCCCCGTCCGCCTGAAAAGCACATCGTCAAGGTGAATCGCCATCTCTTCCGAGACGGCATATACGACCTCGGCTAATATATCTGGAAGTTTTTCAGAAATCTTTTCTCTTAGCGATTTGTCCTCCTCGGCAAGCGCCATTATCCTCCCGTGCTCGGTCCCGTATTGATGTATCAGGTTCTCCACAACGTCCTGCGGATAGCTCCTCTTGTGTTTCCTTACCTCTTTCTCCACGTATCGCTTGAAGGGCCCGATCGATCCCCCATACAGGGGTGTTGTGTCGGTCTGGCACTCGGGAGACTCCTTTTTGTTCTTTTTGTAGACCATATCGACGACCTGCCTTGCGAGGTTTCTCGATGTCGTATATTTCCCGCCGATGACGGTGATCATCCCTTTAATATTGTTGTCTGTCTCGTGATCGTATATCTCATATTTCCTCGATGCGTCATAAACGTCGACATCGGTGTCCTTTTCAACGATCGGCCTGAGTCCCCCGTAGAAGTAGAGAACGTCGTCCCTTTTTAGGTTCGCCCCAGGGAAATTCTCATTGGTGTCATCAACGAGTCCCATAATATCATCTTCGGAGACCTTGAAGTGGTCGGGGTCGCCGTCATACACCCTGTCGGTCGTGCCGATAAGGGAATGCCCCCTCCAGGGGATGATGAAGAAGTGACGCCCCTCTTTAGTCCTCAGGACTACGCCGTAATCCTTTGCCAGTTCGCGGGTAACGAGGTGTATTCCCTTGGAACGGATAAGCTTTCTTTTCACCTCTTTACTGTGAAGGAGTCCGAGGGTAATGTCGCCCCACGGCCCTGTGACGTTGGCGACCACACTACCCATGACGTCATATTCTTTGCCGTCGCGTCCGTCTCTCACCTTGACACCAAGAACCGTGTCGTTTTCCTTTATAATGTCTACAACCGTGGTGTAGTTTGCGACATCCGCCCCATAATCGGCCGCCGAGTGAATGAATTCTAAAGTATGCCTCTCGGGCGTGTGCATCTGGCAGTCGTAATACATCGCCCCGCCGTTCAGGTTCTTCGCCTCTATTCCGGGGATGAGCTTCAGGACTTCCTCTGAGCTCAAAATCTTGTGACTCGGTATCCTCTTGTCCTTGTCTTCGAGGTCATCCTTGTCGTATGCCAGAAGGTCATATACCGAAAGCGCCGCCTGCATCGGGAGGCGGCTCTCCATCCCGTGGCCATAAAGGGGCATTATAAAAGGGATCGGAAAGACAAACTGCGGCGTGATGATCTCCATGATCCGCCTCTCACTCAACGATTCCCGAACAAGCCCAAGCTCGAAGTTTTTCAGATACCTCAAGCCACCGTGGATTAGTTTCGATGTGGCGGAGCTTGTGGCACCGGCGAAATCCTCCTTTTCAAACAGGGCAACCGAGATCCCCCTGAGGCTTGCGTCCCAAGCAACGGATGCGCCGGTTATCCCACCGCCTATGATAAGTAAATCGTACTTCTTTTTGGCCATACTGCCTATGTCCCTTTTCATACTGGCCCCCATACTTTTTTCAATTAAGATTTAATGTATTAATCCTGCCGACCATCAAGGTGTCTCTAAAAACCACAGCTTCAAGTCCCGCCATCTCGAAAATTATGTCAAGTGCCTGATCGATCGGGACATCGATGAGCCTAAGCGTTATCTTCCCCTTGACGTTATCGGAGATGACCATGTTTACCCCGGCATAATCCCCGATCATAAACAGGACGCCCCTTATATCGGCGTCGGTCATCACGATATCAATTTTTCTTCCGCTATCGGGAAAGTCTTCCAAAGACAGAGAAAATGCGGGGAATACAGGATTCAAAAGAGCGATCAAAAACATAATGATTAATGTTCTTGCCATTACCACCTCACCTGACATTCTTATAATAACCCCGATAATAGTTTTTTTCAAGATTTAATATAGACAACCAAGATTTTAAAATGTCTAATTAGGCACCGATGTTTCAAGAAAGTTATTGCACAGAAAGCAAATATCATATAAGATATAAACTTAATCTTTAGATATTAGAAAGTAACAGGAGATGGCATATAAGATTACCGATGACTGCAACATGTGCGGATCATGCGAGCCCGAATGCCCCGTCGATGCAATAAGCCCGGGCGAAGATAAATACGTGATCGACCCCGATCTTTGCACCGACTGCGGGTCATGCGCCGATGTATGTCCCGTTGACGCCGCCGTCCCCGAAGAAGGGTAATATTGTAAACGCCGAGTATTTTACAAATCCGGTCATTTTTAACAAATATATAAAGAGAGAGAAAATGACAACTATAATCGACATTTTTGCGCGGGAGCTACTCGATTCGCGCGGAAATCCGACCCTGGAAGTTGATGTATTGCTCGAATCGGGGGCAATGGGGAGGGCTTCAGTCCCTTCGGGCGCCTCAACTGGCGAGCACGAGGCGTGTGAGTTAAGAGACGGCGACAAAAAGAGATACCTTGGAAAGGGTGTACTTAACGCCCGCGACAACGTCACGGATGTAATCGCCCCGGATTTAATCGGGATGGACGCCACCGAACAGATTCTAATCGACCAAACTCTGATAGAGCTTGACGGCACAGAAAACAAGTCAAAGCTCGGGGCCAACGCTGTCATGGGCGTATCGGTTGCGTGCGCAAAGGCGGCGGCGGAGGCGCTCGGCCTCCCCCTATATCAATACCTCGGAGGGGTAAACGCAAGGCTCCTCCCGGTGCCCCAGATGAACATCCTAAACGGCGGAAAGCACGCCGATAACAACGTCGACATCCAGGAATTCATGATACTCCCCATGGGGGCATTGAGCTTTTCTGAATCGCTGAGGATGGGTGCCGAGGTCTTCCACAGCCTGAAATCGGTACTTAACGACAAAGGATTTTCGACCGGAGTTGGGGACGAGGGCGGATTCGCCCCGAATCTCGGGAGCAATGGGGAGGCCATCGAACTTATCGTGACGGCTATTGAAAAGGCGGGGTATAGGCCCGGCGATGACGTCGCGATCGGATTGGATGCCGCGGCGAGCGAGTTTTACTCCGACGGCAAATACGTCCTTTCGGCCGAGGGGCAAAAGCTCGACTCTTCGGGCCTGATTGACTTCTACGAGGGCCTGATCTCCAAATACCCGATAATTTCGATCGAGGACGGCCTCTCCGAGGACGACTGGGATGGATTTTGCGAGATGACAAAAAGGCTCGGAAATAAAATCCAGATAGTCGGAGACGACCTCTATGTCACAAACACCGAGAGGCTTAAAAAAGGGATTGAAGTCGGTGCCACGAATTCGATCCTGATAAAGGTAAACCAGATAGGGACACTGACCGAGACCTTCTCGGCGATTGAGATGGCAAAAACCGCAGGCTTCACCTCGGTAATCTCACACCGCTCGGGTGAGACCGAGGACACCACAATCGCAGACCTGTGTGTTGCCGCCAACACCGGACAGATAAAGACCGGCTCGGCCTCACGTACAGACAGGGTCGCCAAATACAATCAACTATTGAGAATCGAGGAGCTTCTGGGGGAATCGGCGCTGTTTATCGGAAAAGAGGTCTTTTACAACCTGAGGTGAACTTTTTTCTATGCCCCCTCACGATGACATAAAGAGATACCGATTCAAGGCGACGACAAGAGTCAGGATGTCCCAGACCGACATCGTGGGAATCGTCAACAACATCAGGTTCTTTGATTTTATCGAAATAGGCAGGTTCGAATACTTCAGGGACATGGGACTCCGATACGCCGACATGAAGGACTACGGCGTCTCAATGGCGCTGTTGGAGTCATCATGCCGCTACCTTTCACCCCTATACTTCGACGAGGTTATCGAGATCTACACGAGGATAAACTACATCGGTGACTCCAGCTTTAAAGTCAGATATCTCATTTATGTCCCCGAACGGGACGTCGTTGTGGCCGAGGGGAATACGGCCTCGGTCTTTCTTGGGATTGAAAGCAGAAACCCAATAAAGATACCCGATCAGCTAAAAAAGAAAATAGTTGACTATGAGGGGGAGGAGAACATCACTACAAAAGACAGCGGCGACGAGAGTTGAGTGTGAAGGGGGAGAGATGAATCGGGTTTTGAGTTGCAGACAAAATAGTGAACCATTTTTAGACTAAAATGTGGATATACAAGATAATCATCGTAAACGACCGTATCGCGGATAATATCGAAGAATATATCGGGCAGGGGTGGGAGATAAGCGCGGTAAACTTCGTCCCAAGCGGGTCAAGTATACACTACGGCCCCTACTTCAGGATGAGGCTTTCGATGGATGGATCCACATATGAAGAAGACTGACCCCCTCTCAGACAAAAGGGCGTCATCGAGGACAGAAAGAATAAGCCCCTTTATCGTTATGGAGGTCCTAGAGCGATGCCATGAGCTCGAAAGGGAAGGGCATAACATAATCCATCTGGAGATAGGCGAGCCGGACTTTGACACTCCCGAAGTCATTAAGGAGGCCGTGATCGAGGCGATAAGCGATGGAAAGACCCGGTATACACACAGCCTTGGGATCCTTGAACTGAGGGAGGCTATCTCAAACGACTACAAAAGACGATACGGGGTCGATGTATCGCCCGATCAGATCCTCATCACCAGCGGGACTTCGCCCGCGATGTTTCTGATATTTTCGGCCCTCCTCGAACCTAAAGATGAGGTAATCCTCTCCGACCCCTCTTATGCCTGCTATCCCAACTTCATAAAATATATGGACGCAGTCCCCAAGTGCGTCGAGGTCTTCGAGGAGGAGGGCTTCCAGTTCGACCCGAAAGAGGTGAAAAAGAGGCTCGGGAAAAGAACAAAAGGGATCATCATAAATTCCCCCTCGAATCCCACTGGAAATCTTCTCTCACCCGAGAGGATGGCCGAGCTATCGGACTTGGGCACCTATATAATATCGGACGAGATATACCACGGCCTAGTCTATGAGGACAGGGAGCACTCGATTCTCGAATTCACCGATCAGGCCTTTGTCATGAACGGCTTCTCAAAGCGCTACGCCATGACGGGCTGGCGCCTCGGATATGTAATCGCGCCTAAAGAATTTGTTCGCCCGATGCAGAAGATACAGCAGAACTTTTTTATCTCCGCCAACAACTTCGTCCAATGGGCCGGAATCTGTGCAATAAATCGCGCCGAGGGCGAAGTCGAGAAAATGAAGGCCACATACAACGACAGGAGGAGGTTCATCATATCGAGACTCAAGGAATTGGGCTTCGGGATAACCGTCGACCCCCAGGGGGCGTTTTACGTCCTCGCGAATGCCAAGACCTTCTCGGAAAATTCGTATGAGTTCGCCTTCGATATACTTGAGGGGGCCAACGTCGGCGTGACGCCAGGAATCGACTTCGGAAAGAACGCCGAGGGATACATCAGGTTCTGCTATGCAAACTCCCTGGAAAATATAAAGGAGGCGATGGACAGGTTGGAGAGGTTTTTGGCGGATTACAGAAGATAAGAAGAGATCGTATCTCTAATTTACAGGGAAATATTTGTTTTTTAGCCCCAATACCTTTTGACCGTAACTGTTGAGAAAAAACACTGCAATCCCGTTTACTAGCCCCGTCCCAACCGCAAAAAGCAAAAACAACGGAAGAACCAGAAATATTTCCTCGTGCCTGATGAAGACCGCATAGGCCAGAGATACCTGGACGAGGTTATTGATCCATGCCCCCGACACACTTATCCCCACGATCCCCAGCCCCTTCCCCTTTAATAGAAACAGAAGTGCGGCCATCACTAGAACCGCGGAAAGTCCCCCACCCAATCCCAGAATAAATGTCGGTGAAAAAAACTTCCCTATGATAAGGGAACCCACGACCGTCCTGACAAGAAAGATGAAGACGGCGACCCTTGTCCCGAAAAAAAGGAGGGTAAAGAGGGTAATGATATGAGAAAAACCGAACCTTAGCCACGGTGAGGGTGTCGGTATCATCGACTCGAGGGCATAGATGACCACGGCCAACCCCGAAAGCAGCGATATGATCACAAGATGTCTCACCTTTTCCATAGTCTATCTCGTAATGAAATCGGTCTTTATATCGCCCTTTCCGAGGACGCGAATCAAGACTCCGTTGGGGACACAAGCCGCCATCTCCCCGGCGTCTTTTATTGACCCCATTTTGATACACATCTTGTGGGGACAAGGCGAGCTCTTAAATCGCGCCGTTCCATCTTCTATCGATATTACGGAGTCCCCAAGCCTTCCGGGCACGACTATCTCTCGATTTACATCCAATGGCACGACCATATACTCCTCCCCCAAAACCTCGATTTCGAGTATCGAGCCCGTCTTTGCAAAAAATCTTATGGCCGGATAGCTTGCCAGAGACAGGATAATCAGGACCACGATCAGGATCTTATCCACTTTGGTAAACAAGAGTCTACTTCCCCAAAAGCTCAACGATATCCGAAATCCCGTCCGTCATGTATATATCCTCGTTCGGCCCCACTATGAGTGCCTCACAGGATGGGAGGCTGTTTGCGAGGTCGAGGCCCTCTTTCGGGCCGAGGACGAAGATTGCTGTTGCGAGGGCGTCGGCCCACGCCGCATCATCATAAATGACCGTCACCGAGATTGATTTTCTTGCGGGATAACCGGTGTGGGGATCGAGGATATGATTGTATCTCGTGCCCCCTATCTCGAAGTATCGCTCATAGTCACCGGAGGTTACAACCGATGTATCCTCCAGGCTCAAGACCGCGCACAGACCTTCAGGATCCCTCGGGTCCTGCACTCCTATCCTCCATGGCTTTCCCATCTTCGTGCCGAGTATCGCCATGTCCCCACCGGCGTTGATAACGCCGCTCTTTATCCCTTTGTCTTTTAAGACATGAAGGGCCTCGCTTACGGCATAGCCCTTTGCCATCCCCCCGAGATCTACCTTGACGCCCAATTCACTGAACGAAACCGTGCCGTTTTTATCATCTAGAACCACTTTTCGAAAATCTACATCCGAAAGGGTCTTAATTATTTCGTCCTCAGTGGGGAGCCTTCCGCCCGTATCGAACGCCCACAGGTCTACGAGTGATGCCGTGGTCACATCAAATGCCCCCGATGTCAAATCGGAGACCTCCCTTGAAATCGTAAGCATCTCAAAAAGCTCCTTCGACACTATGACCGGGGAGGAGGAGGCGGTTCTATTCATTTTTGAAATTTCGCTCTTTCCTGTATAGCGGTCTGCTATCATCTCAATTTCAGAGATTCTTTTGAATGCGGCTTCTACACCCGCCGTTAGATCAGTCCCGTCCTCTCCGTAGACGGTTATCTCGACGATAGTGCCCAGCATCAGGTGAACATCGCTAAACGATACGACACGCCGCTTGGCATACCAGAAAAAGAAAAGAGAGATGACTAATATGATAGGAAGGAAATAAGTGACGAGTTTTTTCGGCTTCAATCTATGAGCTCTCTTCCTCCTCAGAGCTGGTGAAGGCCAATTTCCTGTACTCCCTCTCCCCCTTGAAACCCCTCTCGAGATTCTTCGCCTTTTCCAACTCCGACTTGCAGGTTACGCAGAAGAGGGCGAACGGCATGATCTTCAAACGCTCTTTCAGTATCTTCGCCCCACACTTCTCGCAA
>CAZDOD010000070.1:0-13684 GCA_964506935.1 uncultured Thermodesulfobacteriota bacterium
GGAGCTAAAGGCGATGGAGATGGAGCGTCAAAAGAAATAGTCTTCAGATTTATTTTGATGATACTTTTTTATCCACTTTTTTAAGAGTCTTTGCCTAAATAGATTGATATAGAAAATTTTCGATCTTTAAATATGGGCGATCTCGCCGTTTATACGCTGGGCTACGAGGGGCTTTCGATCGATGAATTCTTCGGGATTTTGACCGAAAACGGGATCCTGCACCTGATCGATGTCAGGAGGGACCCCGTGTCCCGCCGCTACGGCTTTCACAAAAAGACCCTCTCGAGCCTCTGCGACGGATACGGCATCGAATACGCGCATCTGCCTGAGCTCGGGATCGAGTCGAAATATCGGAAAGACCTGAAGACCGAGGCCGATCGCGAACTCCTCCTATCTCGCTATGAGACCGAAACCATAAAGAGGGAGATGAAGACCGTCTCCGATATCTCACGGCTCATGTCCGAAAGGCCGTGTGTGTTGGTCTGTCTCGAATCAGACCCGAATCGGTGCCACAGATCGATCCTGGCAAAGGTCGTGGCAAAAATCAGCGGACTCCCTGTAAGACATCTTAAGGCCGCAGGAGACCCGTAGGAATCCACTTCGGGCGTTTTGACGCCAAAATATATAAGAATCTTTAGTATCAATAGTGTCAACCTATTCAAAAATCGAATCGAGATTTGAAAGCTGGAACCCGACGACCGGGTGCACGAAGACCAGCCCCGGATGTAAAAACTGCTACGCAAAAAAAATCGCGCTTCGCCTAAAGGGGATGGGGCTTAAGAAATACGAGAGGGGGTTTCTGCCGACAACGCACGACTCTGTCCTCGACCTTCCGATCAAATGGAAAAAGCCGAGGATCATCTTCGTCAGCTCGATGGGCGACCTCTTCCACGAAGACATCCAGACCGATTTCATCAAAAAAACCTTCGACGTCATGGCAGCGGCCGACCGCCACATCTTCCAAATATTGACCAAGCGCTCTAAGAGACTTCTGGATATCAGCGGTAAATTGCCGTGGCCCGAAAACGTCTGGATGGGCGTCACGGTCGAAGACAACGACCACCAATTTCGGATAGCCCACCTGAAAGCGACCGACGCACGCATAAAGTTCCTGTGCCTCGAGCCGCTCCTCGGCCCCATTCCAAGGCTCGATCTCGTCGGCATAGACTGGGTCATCGTCGGCGGCGAATCGGGGCCGAATGCTAGGCCTATGGCGAAAGAGTGGGCGACCGGCATCCGAGACCAGTGCGTGGCGGCGAAAGTCGCTTTTTACTTCAAGCAGTGGGGCGGAAGGGATAGGAAGAAGACGGGGCGCATCCTCGATGGCAAAATCCACGACGAGATGCCCGCCGTAAAGAAGATAGAGGGCCAGTATTCGCTGGCCCTAAAATGAACCGGGATGGCCAAAAGATTGATCAGCCCCCACGGTCTAATATCTAAATCCATATATATTTAAAACGCCTGTAGAGGCACGGCATGCCGTGCCCCCTGTACCTTTTGTTTGGAATTTATCTATCTTTCGCCAGATGATTACTTAACCGCCTGATAAAACTCATCCGATGCAAATTCCTTTGCGGCCTCGTTTAATGCCTTGTTGAGCGCCTCTCTGACCACCTTCTCATATTCAGAGCTTGCCCCAATCCACAGAGCATTTGTTTCCTCACCCTTGACCTCTTTTTCCCATAAGACACTAGATGTCTCTTTATCCGTTAACTTCAACATCACGTCGACTTTTTGCCAGACGGCGACATAGAGATCGAGCCAAAATTCCAAAATCTCCCCCTCCAAAACTACGTCAAAATTCGAGAGGTCTTCCCCTTTTTTCTGAATGACCACGGTATATCCCGCCGCCTCAAGCGCCTCGGCAAAATACTTAGTCAGTAGAAGCTCTAATTTTTCATTGCTTTCTATATTCCCCAAAACCATCCCGTAGACGTTCCGCTTATTACCAATATACCCCTTGATGCGCCCCTCACGTTTGTCAACAAACTTCTTGACTAAGATATTACCTTCCTTTTTATCAGAGATTGTATTTATAGGATCGTGGGTAACATCGATTTTCGTGACACCGATTGCACATCCGCCGAGAAAGAAGGCCAAAACGATTACTAAAGCGGAAAATTTAATTAATCCTTTCATAAATCCCTCCAGAAATAAAAGTTCATCTTATCAAGGCATAAAATAGTATATCACTTTGAAATAATCATTATTTAAAGGTAAAATCTTCAACGAAATCCCAACGATCGAAATTTTATGAGCCGATATTAAGTAGAGACAAACCATGCCGTGCCCTTATTTTAATTAAGTATACTCCCTCAACTCCTCCTCGGTCATGCCGAAATAGTGGCCGATCTCGTGAAGGAGCGTCAGGCGTATCTGCTCTACCAGTTCCTCTTCGGTCTCGGCTATTGACTCGATGTTTCTCTTGAAAAGCACGATCTCGGACGGCATTATTGGCCCGGAATAAAAAGAGCTAACCTGCCCGAATGGGACGCCCCGAAACAGGCCGAGGAGTATCCTCCTGTCCTTTATACCTACCGACCTCAAGTCCTCCCTTGTCGGATACGACTCGACCGAGATCGCTATATTATCGAGTTTTTCCCGAAACTCCTCAGGCAGCTCCAGAATTGCCCTCTGTATGTAGCTCTCAAACTTCATAGAAAAATCTCAATTTTTATGGGCTGACACGTGGGCCAGCCCCTACTTCGGTTGCATGCAACTTTTATTTTTGTGTGTAACTAAAAGCTTAAGCGTATAAGTCTCAATTTTTTTAAAGAATAAACACCGGTAATCCGTAATAATCCGATCCCTCATTCTATTTTCGATGATTTTTCCGAAATGTCAAGTACCTTATGAGGGATGAATGTCAATAAGTAAAACGGGCGAAGCACAGACCGATAACTATATAATTCTTTTAGTTGATCCAAGTAGAGCCAATATAATTTCGCTTCGAGCGTCTTTGATATCAAACTATTTTTACGACATATAATAAATCGACACACATCGAACAAATTGTATTTCTGCCTTCCAAAAATCTAAAAAATACTTGACAAATCTGTTTGGTTATATTATAAAATAATTAGTTAGGCGTGACTAACTTTTTTTATTCAATGTAGGCTTTTTTATAAGAAATATCCATGACATTAAAAGATCTAAAAGAGGGCGATTGGGCCCAGATAGTCAGGGTCGGGGGTAGAGGCCCCTTCAGGAGGAGGCTCATGGAGATGGGCTTTGTGCCCGGAGAGGCCGTATATGTCGAAAAATACGCCCCGTTGAGGGACCCGATCGATTTTTTGATTATGGGATACCACGTGAGCCTCAGGGTCGAAGAGGCGAACATGGTTGAGGTGACCACATTTCCCGCCGCCACAGAAGCACCCTGGGGCAGAAGGGGCGGTCCAAAAAGAGGAAGGAGGGGAAGGGGTTGGAGAAGAAGATAACGATAGCGCTCGCCGGAAATCCGAACTCCGGGAAGACAACGATCTTCAACCGTCTTACCGGTGCGAGGCAGAAGGTCGGAAACTGGGGCGGAGTCACGGTTGAGAAAAAGGAGGGGAGAGTAAAACACAACGGTTACGACATACATGTCGTCGACCTACCGGGGACCTACAGCCTCACCGCCTACTCGATAGAGGAGATCGTCGCCCGAAACTTCATCCTCGACGAAAAGCCCGACATCGTTGTCGACGTCATAGACGCATCGAATCTCGAGAGGAACCTCTACCTCGCAATCCAGTTCATGGAGCTCGAGACTAAGCTTGTATTCGTATTCAACATGATGGATGTCGCAAGCGACCGGGGCCTTAGTATCAATACCGAACAACTCGCCAAACTACTCGGCGCCCCCGTCGTCCCCACCGTCGGGACGACCGGAGAGGGGATCGAGAAGATACTGGATGAGATTATTAAAATACACGAGGGCAAAGAGGATGTAGTAAGGCACACAAAAGTCAGATACGTTAAAGAGGTAGAGGAGGAGATAAAAAAGATCCAGGACGCTCTTAGACGGGACAAGAAGTTCTCGAAGAAATACCCGCCCCGCTGGGTTGCCCTGAAGCTCCTCGAAGGCGACTTCGAGGTCGAAAAAACCGTAAAAAACGACTGCTCGGAAGGAGTTGAGGCGATAAACCTCGCGAGGGACGCCACGGATAGGATTATCTCGATCTTCAAGGACGATCCCGAAGTCATAATGACCGACCGTCGCTACGGTTTTATCAGCGGCGCCGTAAAGGAATCGGTCAAGCGTGTCGCACTGAAAAGGAGGGACATATCCGAGAGGATAGACATTTTCCTCACAAACCGCATCATGGGTTTTCCGATCCTCTTTTTTTTCATCTGGGCGATGTTCAACCTCACGTTCGGTATCGGCCGGCATCCGATGAACTGGATCGAGAGCGGCGTTGGAATGCTCTCCAACTTTATTGTAAGTACCTTCCCACCCGGCGTCTTGACAGATCTCGTCGCCAACGGCATTGTCCCGGGCGTCGGGGGCGTGGCGGTTTTTGTCCCTAATATATTTATCCTTTTTCTCATTATCTCGATCTTCGAGGACACGGGATACATGGCGAGGGCGGCATTCATCATGGACAAGGTCATGCACACCCTGGGCCTCCACGGAAAATCGTTTATCCCGATGATGATGGGATTCGGCTGCAACGTCCCGGCAATCATGGCAACGAGGACATTAGAGAACCGTGATGACAGGATCCTCACGATATTGATAAATCCCCTGATAAGCTGCAGCGCAAGGCTTCCGGTATATATACTTCTCGCCGGGACTTTTTTCCCGAAACATGCGGGGAACGTGATTTTTTCAATATATTTAATTGGTATCGTCCTCGCCTTTATCATGGGGAGGTTTTTCAGAAAGACCCTGTTTCGGTCCGAGGAGGCACCGTTCGTCATGGAGCTCCCCCCGTATAGGATGCCGACACTCAGGGGGACACTGATCCACATGTGGGACCAGGGGGCGATATTCATAAGGAAGATGGGAACGATAATCCTAATCGGCTCCATGGTCGTATGGTTCCTGTCGAGCTACCCGGCAAATAAGACCGATGATACGAGTCACGACAAAAAGGGTGGGGTCGCAACAGAAGATATCTATGAGGCCCCGACCTCCGAGACCGACGCACCCGTAGTGGATAAGGGTGGGGAAATAAGCTACCTCGAGTCGATCGGGCACTCGATATCGCCGATATTCGTCCCACTCGGTTTCCCGTGGGAGGGATCGGTCGCACTCCTCTCGGGCTTTGTCGCAAAAGAGATCGTCGTGAGCACCTTCGGGGTGATCTACGGAAAGGAAGAGGACACCTCGATCGGAAAGTCAATGATGGAGGCGGGCTGGACACAGGTTTCGGCATATGCGTTTATGGTCTTCGTCCTCCTCTACACGCCGTGTCTCGCCACGGTCTTCGTGATACGAAAAGAGACCGGCTCTTCGGGATGGGCCGCATTTTCGGTCAGCTACTCCCTAGTCCTTGCATGGATTATGGCTTTTGTGGTATACAGGGGGGGGATGCTCCTCGGTCTGGGTTGATACATCCAAAAAATTTGCGGATGAAAAACTTTTTTTGTAGATATCCAAAAACGGACTGAATTGAGATTATGGATAATAGGAAAATAGTATTGGTAAGCGACATACACGGAGAATACGGGAAACTCTTCAGTGCACTCTCCCCCGACGATATCTTATTTATTGCGGGCGACCTCCTAAACTTCATGGACTTCACCGACCTGACCAAGGGGATCCTGTATCAGGCCTTCACCATGGAGGAGCTCATCGAGGGCTTAAAAGAAATGTCGAAAGGGAATTATGAAAGGATAAGGGAGGCCTTAAGAGAGATCAGAACCCCGGGGGAGGAGCGGTACGAGAAGATAAGGCCGCTTATTGAGGAGAGCTACGAAGAGCTCGCCCGAAACATCCGGTGTGAAACCTACATTATCTTCGGAAACGACGATTACCCCGATATGCTGAAGGCCAAAACCGACAGTAAAGCCCACGTCATGGATTCGGGGGTAGTCTCGGTTGACGGCGTAAAGGTGGGCCTTGTCTCGGGGCTTCCCGAGAGCGAACGCCATATGGGCCTCCCCGGAGAGATACCGCAAAAGACCTTCAGGGAGCGGCTGTTCGGCCTCGGAAAAGTCGACATCATCATAACACACATACCCCCCGACGCGAATCCCGAAGAGAGCGACCTCACATACGATCTCCTCGCCAAGAGGCACGAGCCGTCGAGCCCCGATCTCACAGAATACATCAAAAAATACGATCCGAGATACTCGTTTTTCGGCCACGTCCATAACCCGAAGGTCGACCGAGCAAAGATCGGAAACACACTGGCATTTAACCTAGGGTTTTTCAAGCTCAGAAAAAAGATAACGAGGATAGATCCCAAGACCCTCGAGATGGAAGAGATCGACGTATGAAGTTTTATCGCCGCCATCGGTCGTGACTTTCGGGCAGGATGTCCTAAAAAATATTAAGAGAATTCAAGTTTATCTATGAAGATACTTTTCCTAGGAGTTGTTGTCGGGTCTTGCGGGAGGAATGCGGTCTCCGATTTTTTGAAGAAGCTTTCAGCAGGGGACGAAAAACCCGACCTCGTCATCTGCAACGCAAACCACGCCGCGGGCGGTTCGGGTCTCACGAAGGAGACGGCGTCGGAGCTGTTTTGTGCCGGCGTCGACATCATCACGATGGGGGAAAATGTGTGGGACCAGAAAGATCTCCAGACATTCATCGACGAGACCCCGGATGTCTTAAGGCCCAACAACCTACCCGAATCGAATCCCGGAAGTGGCACGACAATCAAGGAGGTCGGAGACGGTCGAATCAAGGTCGGAGTCATCAACCTCTCGGGACACTCATTTATCAGAAGGATAATACCCGACAATCCCTTCCCTGGGGTGTATAAACTGGTTGACGGCCTGCGAAGCGATACCGATATTATAGTACTCGATTTCTTCGCAAGGACCACGGCCGAAAAGGCCGCCATGAGAATCCACCTCGACGGGAGGATTTCAATGATAGTCGGCACCGGGACACTCGTCCAGACGGCCGATGAGGCACTGAGCAAGCTTGGGACGGCGTCGATCACCGATGTCGGCATGTGCGGGGCGGCAAACTCTATCTTGGGATTTGACAAAGAAAAGGAGATCAGGAGATTCAGGACTTCGATGAAGATGTTTCCGACACCCGCCGAGGGGACGGCACTGGTCAACGCGGTCCTTTGCGACGTCGATGATAAATCGGGTCGGGCGAGATCCATCGAGAGGATAAAAGAGATCATCGGCGAATAATGCCGGCCGCCGTTTTTCAAAATATAAGAAGGCGGGTTTTTTAAAATCACTATTGAGGTATAAAAAAATGGATTTCTTCGATTGGTTCGTGATCAGCTATCTCGTTATCTTCTGTATCAT
The DNA here is from genome assembly GCA_964506935.1 of uncultured Thermodesulfobacteriota bacterium. Classification (GTDB taxonomy): domain Bacteria; phylum Desulfobacterota; class Zymogenia; order Zymogenales; family Zymogenaceae; genus CAZDOD01. The sequence goes on from CAZDOD010000070.1 coordinate 7,423, forward strand.
ATTCATCTCGAGGACGGTTCTCTTGAGACTCAGGGGTATAAGGCCCTTCGTCCTCGGAATCGGCAAAAGGGGGCTTAATGCTGTTCTCGAAATGTCCTTCTCTCTCGGTCTCTTCTTATGGACGACTGAGGTCATCACGCATTCACTGGGGTTGAAATTTCATTTTTTCCAGAACCCGTCCTACTACTATCTCTTTGACGCCGTCCCTCTGAAGATCTTCGGGGTCTTTTTATGCTGTCTCGGCTTCTTTTTCTTCGTCTCGGGGCTCGTCTCATTTAAAAGCTCGTGGCGGGTGGGGATAGACACCAAGCATCCGGGGAAGCTTATCACCGGCGGGATCTTCTCGTTTACGAGAAATCCGATCTTCCTGTTTATGGACCTCTATCTTATAGGGACCTTCCTCATCTACGGGAATGTTTTTTTTCTCATATCGGTTCTCATCATCGTATGCGGCAATCACACCCAGATACTAGAGGAGGAAAAGTTTCTTATAGAAAAATATGGGAAAGAATATCAGGAATATAAAGAGAGGGTGAGGAGATATATTTAGTTTTCTATTTAATGGATTAGATAGACGGCTGAAATATTTTTTTACGCTCTTAGGATAGTCAATCTTACTTCCCCCGTTTCGCCTCGTATAGCTCCCTCTGATAGGCCATCCAGTCGGAAAAATTTTCCTTTATCGCCTCGAATTCCTCGTCGCTGTCTATATCAAGGGCGCCGCCGCCGTAGCTCGTCATAACGGCTTTTATACGTGTCCCCAGAACAAGCCCTATGCTCCCCTCTACGTCGGAGAGAGAAACAAACCTTCTCAATTTATCGGAAAAATATCCCAGACCCATTCCCGATAGAGACATACAAGTCTGAAGGATCAGATAGTAATAAAAGGTTTTATAGCTCCCCTTCTCAGCCCCCAGTATCTCAATCGCAAGCTTTATGATATCCTTCCACTCCCTCTGGTGGCGGAACTCATACATCTTCTCAATGTATATCTTGTTTGCCACCCGAAAAAGCTTTCCGAAGTGCATATTATTCTGACGGACTTTGCCATCCCGAAAATGGAAGTATGCATGTCTTATCCCCTTTCTATTATCCCTCTTTTTCGGATAATAGTATTTAAGGGAAAAATCGGCGGTGATGCCGGGCATGTAGTCATATTTATCGAGGTCGGAGTTCTCGATCAATTCATCCACTTCGTACGAAGTCAGAAGGGGAATATCCCCGGACAGGGCGAAGACGGCCTTATCGTAGTTCGGTGTGCCTCGATAGGTCTCGGGATTTATTCCCTCTTTGTATCCCGGCACGGTGTGGAGAAAGCCGTTCCATACGTTTTCAAATAAGTTGTCCCATTGATCTAGGACGACTATCTTTCGTCCCTTAAGTGTTTTCAGGTCGGGTTTTATGGCTTCCTCGATCCTCGCCTTTGGCCCGACGATATATACATCTTTGATATATCTGGAACCCAAAAGCCCGTCGAGGACAAAACCCAAAACAGCCCTTTTACCTATAGTCAACAGGGACTTGTTTTTCCCTTTGACCTTTCGGCTGGCCTTTCTGTCTCCCGCCAGGATCAGGGCGTCATACGTCTGCGTAGGTTTGTGGGGATCTTTTTTTATCTCTAAATCCATCGACATAAAAATTCTTTTTTTTAAATATACCAACCTAAAATCCCTAAGTCAAGATATTTAGACAAGATTTTATCATCTCTTTTCATATTTACATTCATTAAATTTACCAAGATTGACTAACTTAATTTTTATATGTAAATAAATTTCCCCTAATCCGATTCCTTTTTATTGACACAGCCGCGTTTTGTGATATATTTTATAATGTCCATTCGGTAGAAAGCCCAATGCCGGCTATACTCAGCCGAATTATTCTTTTAGAGCCAAATTTCAAGGGTGACTTGGGAGGTCGATATTGACTGAAATCAACGTTGGTGTTTTCGGGGCGGGGCTTTTGGGGATTGCCCATTCGCTCTGCCTTATGAACCTGAAGAGGGCGGGCGCCTTTGACGTAAACCTCGTAAAGATCTACGACCCCGATTCACTGAAGGCCGAGAGTGCTTTTAAAAATATCGGTTTTTCAAAGGCCGCTGAAAACCCGATGGATATAATCAAAGACGAAGAAATCGACACCGTATTCATCTGCACCCCCACCATCCATCACAAAGAATACGTCACCCTTTTGGCCAGGGCCAAAAAGAACGTCTTTTGCGAAAAGCCGCTTTACATCAATATAGAAGGCGCAAGGGAGATGGCCGAGGAGGTCGAGAGATCCGGCGTGGTCGGTGGCGTGGGGCTGGTGCTTCGCTATTCTCCCACATATAATTATATTCTCGATAAAATAAAAGAGGAGGATACCGGCTACCCGATCCTAATCTCTATCAGAGATGACCAGTGCCTCCCCGTTCGCGGGATCCACGCAACGCCGTGGAGGGTCGACGTCGAAAAATCGGGTGGCGGGACGATCATAGAGCACAGCATCCACGATCTCGACCAATTCATCAGATTCTTCAAAAGACCGAAAATAACCGACGTAAAGCTCGGATACATGACCCGAACGGACGGAATAGAGGACTACGCCAGGATATCGGTCGAATTTGAAAACGGCATGGAGGGTCTCCTCACCTCGATATGGCACGACATGGTCAAGAGGGCTTCAAACCGGCGCCTCGAGATAATCTTCGAGAAACTATATATCGCTACCGACCATGATTTCTTGGGGTCGGTCGAATATACCTCGGGGGACGACGAGCTTTCTATCGTCGATCCCGAGGCGGTGCTGTCCCATTTCCTCACGAAGATCGGGATTTCGGAAACACCGTTTTTAGATTTCTTCAAAGGCCTCGACTACAGTATACTCGGGCCGTACATCTTGGAAGACTATTTTTTTCTCAAGGCGGTATCAACAGGAGAGAAATACTCTCCTGATTTTACTGACGGAGTCCTGGCACACGAATTGGTCGACGAAATCTATAAGATTTCAGGGCACCGATAACAAAAATGGGGGTGTTTTGATGAAAAGAGATATATTCGATAGGGATAAATCAAAAAGGGCGAAGATGGGATACTTGTTCTTCGCAATGGCCTTGGCCTTCCTTTTTACCTTCTCTGCGGCATCGGCCGAGACCACACTCATATTGAAGGTCGAAGAGGCGCCCGAAACCCTCCCGCTTGGTGACGTGATCCTGATGAATCCCGGAGACATGGAGGATCTGGGGCTCTCCAGCGGGGAGATCATAAGGATATGTCGGGCCGACGACCCAGCGCCGAAGAGGTGTGTCGAGCTTATAGCCCAATACGGGGCGGGCGTAACCAGTGGTTCGGTGGTCATGGACGCCGAAAAAATCAACGCCCTCGGTCTCGAGCCGAAAAAAAGTTACTGGCTTGAGATAACCGTAAAATAAAAAAGACCGCGGGGCCGATCAAAAGCCCCGACCGATCTTCTCAAATAGAAAAACCGAAAGAAGCATATCTTTGAAAATGGAACATCGTGAATTAATCTCAGACCGTGAGGCATTCAAAGAACTCACAATAAAGAGGCTCTCGGAGTCCCCGCACAACTTCCTCGCCCAGCACAAATACATAAAAAGCGAGGGCAAAAAGGGTATCAACTACGATACATCGGGTGTGCTCCTCCTCTTGAGATTTGACGAGAAGACGGGGGTGTTCGAGTTCGTCCTGACCAAGAGGTCAAAAAATGTGGCCCAGCCCGGAGACCTGAGCTGTCCCGGGGGCCACGTATCCCGAATAGACAAAATCTTTGGGCTCCTGATAGCTAAAAACCTCTCACTATATATGAGGGGCGGGGCATTGAAGGCCGGAGAAGACGTCGCGGGGTCGGATGGATTCAAAATAGCCGCAAATTACCTCGCCACCGCACTCCGCGAGGCGAAGGAAGAGACCGGCCTTAAAAAAAGCGCAGTCGAATATCTCGGTGCCCTCCCCTCCTACGGCCTCGTCTCATTCAGGCGGGTCATCTACCCCTCTGTGGGATTGGTTACGGGAAAGTGGGTCAAGCGCCTGAATTGGGAGGTTGAAAAGATCGTAAAAATCCCCGTAAAAGATATGCTCAGGCCCGAAAACTACTACAGGCTCATCTTCGACGTCCCAAATGATATAAAAGATATCTCGGCACGAAAGGACTGGAACTTCCCGTCATTCGTAATAGATAATGGCAAAGATCGCGAAATCCTGTGGGGGGCGACCTTCAACATCATCATGAGCTTTTTGAAGATAGTCCTCGATTTCGACCCGCCCGATATCCCCACTGAAAAAATCATCACAAAAGAGATACCCGATAACTATTTCACCGGCCGATTCAAGAAGGGCCTCAAGGAAGGTCTTATGAGGGAGAGGGAAAAGGCCTAAAAATCGACCTCGCCGGAGGACGAAATCGGCCTTATCGGGGATGTGTCGTTGATCTTCGAGATGATAAATCGCCCGCCCCTTTGCCGGACGAGATTTACACACGCGGTGTCCTGCTCAATATCCCAAAACTTTGAGTTATCCACGCCGAGGATAGAAAGAAGAATAGTCTTATTTGGGACACGGTGCGAGACGATTCCGATCGTCTCCCCCGCGTGTAATTTTGAAAGCCTCACTACGGCACCGAACGCCCGCTCCCTGACGTCGGAGAGCCCCTCACCGTTCGGGAAGACGACATTGTCTGGAGACTTGTGCCACCGTGTATGGAGGATGGGTTCTTTTTCCTTCACCTCGTCCTCCGAAAGCCCCTCCCAGTCACCGTAGTCTATATCAATGAGCCCGTCTTCGACCAAAGGCGAAATCTTGTGGGGAGCGGCGATCCTCTCTGCGGTCTCCTTTGCCCTGATCAAAGAACTCGTATAAAAGGCCGAAAATTTTATCCCGGAGAGCCCCCCGGAAACCATGTCGGCCTGTTCTTTTCCCCTGTCGTTTAGCGGGATATCGGCCCTCCCCCGAAATATCCCGCCGGCGTTCCACTCGGTCTCGCCGTGACGAATCAGATATATATCCCCCATCTTTGACCCTTCCAGTATACTATTGACATACCGATCCCGAATCGGTAGTATCTTTTATATATTAGCACATTAAAATGTCAAGATGACAGGATAAAGTTGGTTTTCTTTTTCGGAATAAGGTACCAACATCTTTCGCCTTAAAAAAAAACGAAGGAACAATAGATAAATAATGCCTAAGAAAGGTGCACAGATGAATCTTTTCATTCCCACGATATTAATGGGGATAGCGGCGTTGGTGCTTGTTGTCGTCGGCTACCTGAAGGGTGGTGATCAACACATCACCGGGCTAAAGGCCGGCGTTGTGATGGTCGTTCAGATCATGCCCCTCCTCCTCTTCGCCTTCATCATGGCCGGGATGATACAGGCGCTGCTGCCGGACGACCTTATCGCGAAGTGGGTCGGTGTGGAATCGGGTCTCAGGGGGATAATCATCGGGACCCTTGCGGGCGCCGTAACGCCGGGCGGCCCATATGTCAGCATGCCGATCGCTGCGGGGCTCCTTCGGGCGGGGGCAAGCATGGGGACTATGGTGGCCTTTCTTACAGCATGGTCATTATGGGCCTTTGCAAGATTGCCGTTAGAGATAGGGATAATGGGATGGAAATTTACGTTCGTCCGCCTCGCATGCTCCTTTTTCTTTCCGCCTATTGCGGGTCTGATCGCAAACCTGTTTTTTTCGGGGGTAAAACCGTGAGATATATACCGATCCTTACGATGATCGTCTCTTCACTGATATTGGCTTTTTTTGGGTCTTTTCTATCTTTAGAAGCCTCCTCTAATGACACAAAGGACACAAATTTGATATCCTTCGAGTTCAAGAGCGGGGGTGCGTATCACATCAGCGGTCACGGGGAGTGGATCGTGAGCCTCAAATCGGACGGCGTCTTCGAGATCTCCCACGACGTCGGCGGCGAAATAGAAGATTACGGGAGCTATGCCCTCACCGGCGAGGAGAGATCGAGGTTGTGGGGACTTACCCTAAATTTTGATAGGGCGAAGATCGAATCGTCTGTCCGCATGGGGACGCCCGATGAAGTGATGTATATCATCATTGTAAAAGAAAACAATGAATCCCGAACCACAAACATCTGGATTGACGATGCGAGGGAGATAGACGAGGTCACGAAGCTAGTTGACTACATCGGTATTTTAATCGAGAAGTATACCGGCGTGGTGCCGGTGTTGAGGTGAGGTGGATGTTTAATTTGCTTTTATTTCGGGATTTATTGGGATTCTGACAGTAGCAATAAAAGACTC
>CAZDOD010000071.1:0-13450 GCA_964506935.1 uncultured Thermodesulfobacteriota bacterium
CGTTATTATAGAATTCAACATTTTTGTAGGCCCTGTTGATTGTGGACTGAAGGCGTTCAAGCTTTAGCTGCTCTCTGTCTTCAAACGACAAGGTCTCGTATTTTCTGTTGTATATTTTCATGAGCTACTCCCAGAATTCTTTATAGTCTCGGCCAAGATACGCTCTTTTTACATCCCCGTCAAGGAGAAGTTCCCTCCCCTCACCCTGGACGATTATGTTTCCCGTCTCCAAGACGTAGCCCCTGTCTGATATCGAGAGGGCGGCCCTTGCGTTTTGCTCGACGAGGAGTATCGTTAATCCCCTATCCTTTAATCTCACAATCACCTTCATTATTTCGGATGCAATTTTCGGCGCAAGACCGAGTGAGGGCTCATCAAGCATGAGTAGAGATGGCCTTGCCATAAGCCCCCTCGCTATGGCGAGCATCTGTTGTTCACCGCCCGACAGTGTGCCGGCACTCTGATTTAACCTGTCATTTAGGATGGGAAATATCCCGAAGACCTCCTCCATGTCATTTTCAATGCCCTTCTTTTCCCTTCGATGGTAACGGAGATAGGCGCCGAGCTTGAGGTTGTCCAAAACTGTGAGGGAATCGAAAATCTGCCTCCCCTCAGGCACCTGAGACACCCCCATTCCAACGATGTCTTCAGGGCTTTTTCCGGTTATTTTGGTATTGTTTAAGACTATTTCCCCCCCCTTAGATCGTATAAGGCCCGATATGTTGTTTAGAAGGGTCGTTTTCCCAGAACCGTTAGCACCGATAAGAGATACGATCTCACCCTCCCATACGTGTAGAGATATGTTATCCAGCGCCCGTATCTTCCCGTAGTATGTCGAGATGTTTCTTACCTTAAGCAATAAGACCCTCCCCGAGATAGGCCTCTATGACCTTTTTGTCATACTGTATCTCTCTCGGCGTCGCCTCTGCGATGAGCTTCCCATAATCGAGGACGACTATCTCATCGGATATATCCATGGTCAGTCTCATATCGTGTTCGACCAAGAGCACCGTTGTTCCCCTTTCCCTTATCCTCCTTATGAGGTCGGCGAGGTCATCGGTTTCACTCTCGTCGAGACCAGCAGCCGGCTCATCGAGGAGAAGGATCTTCGGCTCCCCCGCCAGTGCCCTTGCTATCTCAAGAAATCTCTGATGTCCAAGGGGTAGAGAGATTGATATATCATCCGCCCTGGGCATGAGTCCGACGAAATTAAGAAATTCTTCGGCCGATCTCCTTATTTTTCTTTCTTCGCTTATCATTTTCGGTAATCTTAAGGCGCTCACCAAAAACCCCGATCTGCTCCTTACGTGCCTTCCGACCATGACGTTTTCCATGACCGTCATATTTTCAAATAGCTCAACATTCTGAAATGTCCTTGTAATTCCGAGCGAAGCTATCTTATGTGGCTTTTGACCGCCGATTTCGGTTCCCAAAAAACGTATTGTCCCTGAACTCGGCGGGTAGATTCCCGTAATGAGATTAAACAGGGTGGTCTTCCCCGCCCCGTTGGGACCTATGATCGCCTTTATCTGCCCCTCGTCCACACCGAACGATACGTCCTTTAGGGCCGATATGCCCCCAAAGTTGATAGCGAGATTTTTGATTTCGAGTATCATCGGGCAAGCTTCCCCTTTATCCTGTCGACCACCCCTCTAGTCATGCCCTCGGGCATAAAGATCATTATCAACATAAGGATGAGACCGTAAATAATTATATCGTAGTCTTCAAAGACCGTGAGAAATTCGGGCATTAGAGTAAGCACCGAGGCCCCGAAGATCGAACCCCATATGCTCGCCATACCGCCTATAACCACCATTGTAACAAGTATTATAGAGAAGTGAAAACCGAATGAGCTCGGACTCACGAAGTTTATAAAGTGGGCATAAAGGCTCCCGGCGACCGATGAAAAAATGGCGCTTATTATAAATATCATGAGCTTATATCTCTGAATATCGACTCCGAGTGTGCTTGCGGCGACCTCCGATGTATGGATGGCCCTGAGCGCCCTTCCGACACGGGAATTTACAATATTTCTGCTGATTATCAGGATCAATACGACAAAGACCCATACAAGAAAATAATATTTTAGGTCGGTGTCAAATGTGAAACCGAAGGCCGAGAGATTGGGGATACCCACCATGCCGGAAGGCCCGTCGGTAAGGCCTTTCAACTCCTTAAACAGAATATAGACAACGATCCCGAAGCCGAGGGTCGCCATAGCGAGGTTGTATCCCCTGAGCCTGAGTGCCGGGATACCAACTATCAGTGCGACCATTGTCACCAATATCAATGCGATTACGGCGGCCAAGATCGGATTAAATTGATATGTTTCACCGAAGACGGTGATACCTCTTGTCAAAATTCCCGATGTATAGGCACCCAGTCCGTAAAATGCGGCGTGTCCCAAAGAAATCTGCCCTGCATAGCCCATAAGGAGGTTCAGGCCAAGGACCAGGATCGTGTTGAGGCCGATTATGACGAGGACGCTCAGGTAATAATCATTCCTCAAAAATAGCGGGAGGAGGATTATGGTTATTACCAATATCCCGACGTATAGAGTATCTCGCTTTTGAGACATCCCCTTAAAACTCCTTATAGACTACTATACCCTTTTGACCTCACCCTTCCCTAATATGCCGGAAGGCCTTATGAATAGGACCAGAAGGAGGGCCAAGAATGCGATCGCGTCCTTATATGCCGAGGAGATCAAACCCGCCCCCATCGACTCCAAGACGCCGAGCGAAAATCCTCCAAGTATGGCCCCGGGTATGCTTCCGATCCCGCCGATGATGGCGGCACAGAAACCCTTTAATCCGAGCATTGTGCCCATCCCGTATCCCGCAAATGTTATGGGGGAGATAATAATTCCGGCAACGGCGCCGAGTCCACCTGAGAGGGCAAAGCTTAGAAGTATCATTCTATTTACCCTAATGCCCAATAGACTTGCAGCCCTACTATTTATCGCACATGCCCTCATCCCCTTCCCCGTTATTGTGTATTCAAAGAAAAAGTTCAAAAAGAAAAGGATAATGATAGTAATGCCTAAAATCCATATCGTTTGGGGTATTACGGCAGCGCCCCAGATGATTATTGGATTTTCCCCTGAGAACGGTTTTGAAGGATATGGATTTTTGCCCCAAAGCATCATCGCAACACCCTTTAAAAAGATTGACGCACCGACGGTGATGATGATGAGGCTTATGTGGGTGGGTTTCCTGACCGGCTTGATGATCAAAAGATCAAACAGTATCCCAACTATGGTGACAGAGGCCACAGATAACAGAAATCCGAATATGGGATGCATCCCCAGTATCGAGCTATAGGTCACCATAAACAGGGCGCCCAGCATTACGAATTCGCCCTGGGCGAAATTTATGATCTCAGTTGAATTGAAAATTATCGTGAAACCAATGGCAACGATAGCGTATATACTGCCGTTGGTAACACCGCCGACGATAAATTGCAGTATCTGATCAAGACTGATATCCATAGCTAAAATAGATATAGAAAGATATAGAAAACGAGGCTAAACGGAAATGCTTAGCCTCGTTATTTTTAAATCAACTTGCTATTCTACTCAATTATTACCCAATTTCCATTCTCTATAACCACCATGACGAAGGCGTCTTTTGTGAGGCCGTTGTGCTCTTCAGGAGACATATTGAATACACCGCTTACACCGACATATTTTTTTGTCTGTTCGATTGCGTCCCTGAGAAGTGCCTTATCGGCGCCGGAGACCTTCAAGGCATCCGCTATCATACCCATGGCGTCCCATGCGTAACCGCCGAAACCCGATACATCAGTACCAAATGTTTCTTCGTAGAGACTCTTGTATTCAAGGAGCGCCTTTCGCTGCGGATCAAAGATCGGGAGTTGATCCAATACGAGGATCTTTCCTGTCGGGAGGATGTTGCCTTCTGCGGCTTCACCGGCGTATTCGATAAATTTTGGTGATGCAACGCCGTGACTCTGTAACAGCGGGATCTCGATGCCGAGTTGCACCATGTTTTTCGCTACTATTGCTGGGCCTGGATTGGTTCCCCAGCAGACGATTGCTTCCGCATCGGTTCCCTTGATTACGGTGAGCTGTGCGGTCATATCGTTGTCTTCTTCGCCGAAGGACTCTTTAGCAACGATCTCGATACCTGCGTCGAGGGCCTGTGCCTCGAGCTGCTCTTTTCCGCTGTCTCCGTAGCCGTTGGAGACGGTAATTATGGCTATCTTCTTGATTCCCTCGCTGACCAGATACTCGTATATCTTCTCCACCGCCTGGACATCCGTCTGCGGAGTCTTAAAAACCCACTTATTGACGGGAGTGGTGATCTTTACGCTGGCTGCACAGGATATAAGGGGAACTTCTTTCTCTTCAACTATCGGTATTACTGCAAGTGTATTTCCGGAAAGGCTCGGACCAACGATCGCGAGAACATTATCTTTCTCAATCAGCTTCTTTACAATATTCACACATTTCGTAGTGTCACCCTCGTCATCATAGATAACAACCTCGATTGGATGCCCGTCGATTCCCCCCTCACTGTTGATGATATCTTTGAACATGTTCATGGAGTTCCTCTCCGGTTCACCCAGAAAAGACTGGCTACCGGTTATGGAGAAAACGCCTCCAATTATATAGGGCTCCTTGGCTTCGCTAACATCAGATTTCTTTTCGCAAGATGCAAAAAGAAGACAAAAAGTTAAAAGAAGGGCTAAGGTTAATAAAAAAGACTTTTTGATAACATCCATTTTTTGACCTCTCAAAATAATTTATAAAGAATAGACTTTTTCACCGGGTAATACAACAACCCCGTTTTCTGTCAAAACTTTTATGGCTTTGTCGGTTTCGTCGAATCTGAAGATGATTACCGCGTCTTTTCCACTCCGCTCGACGAATGCATACATGTATTCTACGTTTATACTTTTTTTCATCAGTATATCAAGGATCCCCGCAAGTCCGCCCGGCTTATCGGGGACCTCAACGGCGACCACCTCGGTTTTTCCGACCGTGAAGTTGTTTTTTTTCAGGACTTCCTTAGCCTTTTCGGTGTCGTTGACAATTAAACGCAGTATCCCGAAATCGGTTGTATCGGCCAAAGAAAGGGCCCTTATATTTACTTTTCCATCTCCGAGGATTTTTGTTACTTCCGCAAGCCTCCCCGATTTATTCTCCAAAAAAACTGAAATTTGTTCTACTTTCATCCCAATCCCTCCGTTATAACTTTCTCTCATCTTTTACCCTGACAGCTTTCCCCTCACTTCGCTGTATTGTCTTAGGCTCGACCATCTTTACCGTGACGCTCACGCCGAGGAGATCCTTTATATCCTTCTCGATCCTATTTTCTAAATTTTGCAGAATCTTGACCTCATCGGAAAATACCGTCTCGTTTACCTCCACCAAGACATCCAGCATATCCAGCGCCCCTTCCCTTCTGACGATCAGCTGATAGTGGGGCTCTACACCCTCGATATTGAGGAGTACGCTCTCGATCTGGGAGGGAAACACATTTACACCCCTAATGATCAGCATATCATCGGTCCTGCCGCTTATGCGATCCATCCTGACAAAAGTCCTGCCGCATTTACATGTCTCGGGATTAAGAGAGGAGATGTCTCTTGTTCGGTATCGGATTATCGGGAAGGCCTCCTTTGTAATCGTTGTAAAGACCAGTTCCCCCTTCTCGCCGTATGGGAGCGACTCGCCCGTCCGGGGGTCTATTATCTCTGGTATAAAATGATCCTCGAAGACGTGGAGGCCATTTTTTGCCTCAATACATTCGGTTGAGACGCCCGGTCCGATGATCTCGGAGAGGCCGTATAGGTCGATGGCCTCGATATTCAGCTTCTTTTCGATTTCCTGTCGCATCCTGTCAGACCACGGCTCGGCCCCGAATACCCCGACCCTTAGCTTCATCTTCTTAAAATCCGCCCCCATCTCATCTGCGATCTCGGCCAGATACAGGGCGTAAGATGGCGTGCATGCGAGTACGGTGGGCCCGAAATCCTGCATTATCATTATCTGACGCTTGGAATTGCCTCCGGAGATCGGGATTACCGATGCGCCCAACCTCTCGGCACCATAGTGGAATCCCAGACCGCCCGTAAAGAGCCCGTAACCGTAGGCGTTGTGGACGATATCTTTCTTCGTAGCGCCGGCGGCGGAAAGAGTCCTCGCCATGAGTTCAGCCCACGTATCGATGTCTTTTTTCGTGTATCCGACAACGGTCGGTTTCCCGGTCGTCCCCGATGATGCGTGGATCCTGACGATATCATCCATCGGGAGGGTAAACATACCGAACGGGTAATTGTCCCTCAGGTCCTGCTTGTTGGTGAACGGGAGCTTTTTCAGATCACTGATATCTTTTATATCTTCAGGTTTGATCTTTGCCTTATCAAGGGTCTTTTTATAAAACGGGACCCTATCATAGACCCTCTTGACCATATCCTGAAGCCTTTTGAGCTGTAGGGCCTCCAGAGCGGGCCTAGGAAGGGTTTCAAACTCCTCATTAAAAATCATATAATTCCCTCCTATGATATCTTCTCTATTTTTCTTCCCGAATCGAAAGCCTTAAAATTTACGTCAACCACTTTTTTGGGAAGTCTCTTATCTATTATTGAAAACCATGTATCCTTCGATATATCGAGGTAAAGGGATAGGTGGCCCAGAATGACACTGCTCAACGCCTTTGGATTTCCGGCTTCTGTTGCCAAATTGAGTCCGTCTATCAAGGTTACCTTCGAGAAATTTTCTTTAAATAATTCGTATATCCCCTCGGGGTACTCATCCTTACCCAAAGATACCGATGGGGGATTTTGACAGTAATCATTAAGTATAATCACGGAATCCTTATTGAGGTATTGTATGTATCTCATAGATTCCAATAATTCAAGAGAAAACAGGATGTCCACCTCGCCCTTCCTTATGAGGGGTGAATATACCTTTTTGCCGAATCTCACATGTGTGTTTACACTGCCACCCCTTTGGGCCATTCCGTGAACTTCGCTCTTTTTTACGTCATGTCCTTTGGCCAGAAGCGCTTCAGCAAGTATATCAGACGCCATTATAATACCCTGACCCCCAACCCCTACCATGAGGATGTTTGTGATTTTTTCGCTCAATAATCAGACCTTACTTATAGCATCATCGGTACAAAGTGAACTGCAGACTCCGCATCCAATACATATCAAGGGGTCAATATATGCCCTGCCCTCTTTACCCTTGGCATTTTTCGCCTTGGGATCCCAACCGAGTGCGGGACACCCCAGCATTATACACGCCCTGCATCCTGTGCAGATATCGGCATTAACCGAGTGAAGGCCCCAATTTTTACCCTTGGCTCCGGGGAGGAGCACACAGGGAGCCTTCGATATTATCACCGAGGTCTCCGGGGCGTTCAATTCTTCATCTATTGCGGCCCTTGTCTCTTCAAGGTTATAAGGATCTATCTCCCTTACCCTTTTGATCCCAAAGGAGTTGGCCAACATTTTAATGTTAACGGGAATCGTCTTCTCACCCGAAATGGTCCTTCCAGTTCCGGGATTTTCCTGTGTACCGGTCATCGCAGTCGTCCTGTTATCCAGGATTATAATTGTGGAGGTCGATAAATTATATGCGGCATCCATAAGCGGCGTGACCCCTGAGTGGAAGAATGTCGAATCGCCTATGACTGCACAGACCTTTCCATTATCGTCGTCTCCGAGTGCCTTATTCATTCCAATTGCGTGACCGATACTCGCTCCCATGCAGAGGCAGGTATCGATAGCCTTGAGGGGCGGAAGGAAGGCGAGCGTATAGCAACCGATATCTCCCGCCACAAATACCTTTTTTCTTGAAAGGGCATAAAAGACCCCCCTGTGCGGACATCCCGGACACATGTTTGGTGGACGCGGCGGGAGATCGGGGATCGGGAAGTCAAGGGAAGACTCGCCTTTCGCCTGACCGAAAAAGGAATCTTCTACGATATCGGGATTCAGCTCCCCAAAAATCGGGATAAGATCCTTCCCTTTTACACTTATCCCCATTGCCTTTATCTGTTCTTCAATGAAGGGATCGAGTTCCTCTATTATAAAGAGCTCGTCCACCTCTTTCGAGAAATCTCTTATGGTTTTTTCGGGGAGTGGATAAACCATCCCAAGCTTCAATATCGAAGCATCGGGAAATACCTCACGTGTGTATTGATATGATATTCCCGATGTGATTATTCCGATCTTTTTGTCCTTTAGCTCTATCCGGTTTTCACCAAACTTTTCTGAGTATTGTTTTAATTTATCTATCTTCTCTTCGACGACTACATGCCGCTTCCTCGCATTGTTTGGAAGCATTACAAGCCTTTCGGGCTCTTTTGAGATCCCGATCTTATCGCTTTTTTTTCGATTTGGTTCGGAGAGCTCTACGGGAGATTTTGAGTGAGAGATGCGGGTGGTTGTCCTCAAAAGCACAGGGGTATTGAACTCTTCCGAGATATCGAAAGCGATCTTGACAAAGTCCTTCGCCTCCTGGCTGTCGGACGGCTCGAGCATTGGGACTTTTGCGAATTTTGCGTAGTTTCTGTTATCCTGCTCGTTCTGGGAGCTGTGGAGCTCGGGGTCGTCGGCCGTGACCAAAACAAGTCCTCCACGGACGCCGGTATATGAGAGTGTAAACAGCGGATCGGCCGCAACATTCACGCCCACATGCTTCATAGAGACCAGGGTGCGCGCCCCGGCGTAACAGGCACCGATCCCCACCTCCAGGGCCACCTTCTCATTTGGTGACCATTCGGAGTAGACACCCTCATATTTACTCATCTCCTCCGTGATCTCTGTGGATGGTGTGCCGGGATATGCCGATGCAAAGACCACTCCGCACTCGTAGGCGCCCCTCGCTATCGCTTCATTTCCCGAAAGGAGACTTTTTCCCATCTATTTATTCCTCTGTCTTCTCCGGCTCTTTCTCTAACAGGTTTAAACCGGAAGAGTCGGGAAACAATCCCGATAGAACCTCAATATAATTTTTGGCCTCAACTTCCTTACCAGCCATTTTTAGCGACCAGATAAGGTTGAGATAACTGTCCTCGTCATTGGAGTCCAATACTTTTAGAAACGACTCGGCGGCCTTGTCGTATTCACCCATCTTCTCATAGGTGTATCCGAGATTTGTGGTTGCGATTTCACTCAAAGGCTTACCCAGCTTCTTTTCGGCCTTCTTATATGAAGAAGAGGCCTCTTCATACCTCTCAAGGTCGTAGAGGACATTTCCCCGATACAGGAATGCCAGATTACGGACATCTGATAAGGGGTATTTCTTTATGACGGTATCAAAAGAAACGAGCGAATTTTCAAGCTCATCTGTAAAACCTCTGCTCCCTTGATATGTGGTTATTCCTCTTTCGAATATGCCGGCCGCATCCTTTTTTCGATCAAAATAGACGAATGACAATATCGAAAGGCATATAGCTAGGGCGATTATTACAGATATGGCTATATAGAAGATATTTAAATGTTCAGATATGTAAATATATATCTTGTTCCACGTCGAAATAAATTCATCGGGGTCTTTTAAAAATCTTTTTTTCGAGAGCTTCTTGATCCTCTTTTTTTTTGCCAACTATCTATTCTCCTAGATTCATGTTGATAATGTCGTCTTTACTTTATCTACGCCCTCCATTTGAACCTTGCCCTCGAAAAACGCACCGTCGGCCACTGCAAGATTCTTGCACACCATATCGGCGGTTACATATGCGCTGTCCATCAACTCGATCCTGTTTTCGGCATTGAGATTCCCTTCGACCTTCCCCTCAACTATAATATCATATGCCATGATCTTGCCCTTGATCTGGCCGCTCTGACCAACGAAGACCTTCGCCTTCACATCGATATCACCGCTGACCTCACCGTCAATCAGTATATCCTCCGAAGCCTTGACATTGCCGGTTATTTTAGTTTCTTCCCCGATCCTGCAGTTCACATCCGAGCCTATATTGCTTTTTGAGACCTTCTTATCCATAAGCTACCCCAACCATAAATGTTTTGTGTAAATAAACAAGTCACCCATATAGCAAAATATTTTATCTTTGTCAAGAATTAAAAAAGGATTTGATACACCTTTGAAATTTCTACGAGATTAGCTATATTGAACAGTAAAGATGGAAAACTTTTATAATAAAATATTATAATCGTTTATAAGACCAGAAAGCACCAATTAATGAGCCTATGGTGTCGAAAAGGATGTCCAGAAGTTCAAAGTGTCTATTCGGGACAAATAATTGATGAATCTCATCTGAAATTCCATATAATGCACAAAGTGAAAAGGAAAGCCAAAAGATTGTGCTATTCTTTATTTGGTTGGAACTTGCATTGAAAGAGGCATAAATGAGGGAAGATAATATTAGATACTCTATGAGGTGAAGGAATTTATCGAGACCCGGTGGGCCGGTATCGAGTTCATTTCCTTCGATCGATGATACCAAAAAGATCGTCAAAGCATAAGTTATTACAATCGTCCACAGAAAGATCTTTTTTGTCATTTGAGAAAAACGGATTTCGATACGGCCCTTTACATTTTGTATTTGCCGAAATCTTCCGGATCGAG
Organism: uncultured Thermodesulfobacteriota bacterium; assembly: GCA_964506935.1. Classification (GTDB taxonomy): domain Bacteria; phylum Desulfobacterota; class Zymogenia; order Zymogenales; family Zymogenaceae; genus CAZDOD01. Next base: position 10,568 of record CAZDOD010000071.1, read on the forward strand.
GTTTTCCAGTATTTCGGCCCATTTCTTCTTGGCTTCTTCGCTGTGTATATCATCAGTCTTGCTCAGATCGATCTTTCGGGACTTTTCTATAACCGACTCTTCCATTAATATCTTCGCCTTGGTCCTCAATGCTATTGCAATGGCGTCGCTCGGCCTCGAATCGATCTGGTATTTTTGACCGTCACGTGTGAGGTAGATTGTGGCGTAATATGTATTATCCTTGAGGTCATTTACAACTATCTGGTTGATCTTGACGTTGAGGTTTTCCATGACGTTTACAAAAAGATCATGTGTCATCGGGCGAGCAAACTTAATGTCCTCAAGTACCGTCGCTATAGCACTCGCCTCTAAAAGCCCAATCCATATCGGCACCGTGCTTTTTTCATCCATATCTCTTAATATTACTATGGGGACATTAGTGAAAGGGTCGATTGCCAGACCACTTACTTTCATTTCTTTAGTCATTACTATCTCCTTATGGGATTTAGTTAATTGCTTCTCCCCAAAGGGAATTTTTAAAGGCCCTTTTGATTCTCACGGGAACAAGGGACCCGACGCAATCCATCTCCCCGCAGAAATTTACGACCTTATTTTGTTCTGACCTCCCCGTTAGCTCCCGTGGATCCTTCAAGCTAGGACCCGTTGCCAGGACTTCTTCTATTACGTTTATGTTCTCGTTGTTTTTAATCCTTGTGTGTTCACGTTGAAGTTCCTGGAGAACAGAAAGCCTCCTTCTCTTTTCATCATCGGATACATCATCCGAAAAGGTCGAAGCCAAAGTCCCGGGCCTCGGTGAATACTTGAAAGAATATGCCCCGTCAAATAGAACACGCTCCATAACAGATAATGTCGCCTCGAAATCCGAAACATCTTCTCCCGGAAATCCCACTATAATATCGGTTGTTATACCAAGGCCGCTCCTCTTCGACCTCAATGCGTCAACCTTATCAATATATTCATTGCTCGTGTATCTGCGATTCATGAGTTTGAGAACATTGTCTGATCCCGATTGTAGTGGCAGATGGATGTGCGGACACAGCTTTTCTATCTCAGCAAAACATGAGATGAGTTCATCCGTCAAATCCTTGGGGTGTGAGGTCGTAAAACGTATCCTCTTGATACCATCAATTTCGGCGACCTCTCTTAGGACATCACAGAAACCCGCATTTTTTTCGACGTCGCGATAAGAATTTACGTTCTGTCCCAATAGTGTTACTTCGAGTACCCCACTATCAGACAGAGATCGAACCTCATTTATTATATCATCTTTCGGTCTCGAAATCTCCCTGCCCCTGACGTAAGGGACGATACAGTACGAGCAAAAATTGTTGCAACCCTGCATGATTGTGACGTAGGCTGTACAATGTCCGTTTGTCCTTGGGAAAGGGAGGATACCGGGATTCTCAAAAAACTCAGTTGCAACCAATCGGCCTCCGCTCTCTCTCATCTCATCGATGAGATCGGAGATACGATCGACATTGTGGGTACCGAAAACGAGGTCGACGAAAGGAAAGCGTTCGATTATCTCACCTCCCCTCTGCTGTGCAACACAGCCTGAGACGGCCAAGATGAGTTTTTCATTCTCGTCTTTTAGTTTCTTGTATCTTCCGATATCGCTGTATGTCTTCTCTTCTGGCTTCTCCCTGACGCTGCACGTATTGATGATTATTATATCGGCGTCTCTAGGGCTTTTTACCTCGTATATACCCTTTTTAGATAAGTGCCCCAAAATCCTCTCAGAGTCGTACTCGTTCATCTGACATCCAAATGTCCTGATGAAAACTCCGCCTCTATATCCGTCACGCTTAATGGCCATTTCGCTTAAAAAGTCGCCGTCTATAGATTTTCGAGAATGTACTTGCTCAAGAGCGCAATATCATCCGATTCGCTGGTGTCCTCTCTGAGGTTTCCTATATACCCCATCTCGACCTCATAAGCCCTGTCTCCAATAATGATCGAGTCATGGAATATGTCGGGATTCAGGTCCTTCAGATCCTCTTTGGTCTTGACTTTGCCCAGAAGTTTTTCTGAATCGTCATTTCCGGATGTCAGTTTCTTAAACTTATATGCCGGACTAAGCTTGTAACTCACCTTATTTCCCGATATGATAGTTATGACATTATCTGTAAATGATATCTTCCCCTCACTTACCCACATTTCCAGTTTGTCATGTGGTATATATATCGTTTTCTTGATATCGATTGCCAAATCGGGCACCTACATCTATGTCCCTATATCTACGTTCCAAAATTTACATCCCTGAATCCGGAAAAATAAACCGGTCTTTGCATTATATCATAGTGTCAATACTTATCAAGGGGAAAACTCCCCCATCCGCGAAATCTTGGGCGGAAGATCAAGAGGATAACAGGGAGTACCAGGAGGTCGCCAACAAGCGCGCTGAACATCGTAAACGCTGTTAGAATTCCGAAATATATCGTAGGGATGAAGCTCGCAAAGACAAGTGTGATAAAACCGCTCCCCACAACGAGGGTCGTAAAAATGATGGGCCTTCCGGTGTGTTTCATCGTTTTTCTAATCGCCGTTTCCGCATCGTTTCCCTCTCCGATCTCCCTGAAGTATCGAACCATGAAATGCACCGTGTCGTCTACGGCAATTCCGATCGCAACGCTCGCTATCATGGTCGTGGAAGAGTCAAGGTTGATACCCATCCATCCCATAAGGCCGAGTGTGAGCAAAATCGGTATAATATTCGGAATCATGCTCAAAAATCCGAGATAGATCGACCTGAATACAATTGACATTATGATAAAAATTGTAATCAGGGCAAGAATTATGCTTTCTATTTGGCCTTTTACGAGTGATTCCGTGAGATTTGCATATAGGACGGTTGTACCAGTGACCCTGACATCCAGATCTGAT
>CAZDOD010000072.1:0-13373 GCA_964506935.1 uncultured Thermodesulfobacteriota bacterium
TTTCCTCCTCCTCCATATAGAGGCCGAAGTGCTCAAAAACGAGTGCAGAAAGCGCTACTGCTATCTCCGAATTCGTTTTTACATCGCACCACTGATCGACGACAGAGAGCCACTCCGACACCTCTTCCTCTTCACCTTTGGTCATCACAACAAACTTCGGGCGGTCGAATGCGCTTGAAGACAGTGACAAATTGCAGATCTTCACACAGGTTGTAATGTCCCACGTGTATTCCACTTCGGAGACAAAATCTACCTCCTCATTCGATATTCGTGTCCTCCTCTCCCCCTCCTGCGGCTCTCTCAGAACCTCCTTGCCGTCGGCAAATAGATGAAAGACGTAATTTGTCCCCTCCTCGGTCTTCTTCCAGATAAATATCCTGTCCCACTCCGAAAGCCTGATCTTCGTGTTCCTCGGTGAGAGGAGAAATATCTCGTCCCCTGCACCTCCTTCGACAACTCCCGCAAATATCACGGGACTTTTCATCTTATCCTTGATGAGGATTTTAAGTGCCGAAAATACCTCGACCCTCTCTCCACCGATCTCCCGAAGCAGACCCCCCCAGACCTCCAAATCCCATTTCTCTTTCGTGTCGGCAACTCTGAAACCATGAAATTTCAATAAAATCGGATCGCAGGATATGACGAATATCAAAACGGGGATTACGAGCGGCAAAATATCTTTAGGTCTTATTTTTCTTTTTAACATCTTAATATGTAGAGAATCCCCAAACTTTTTGGGATTCTAGTTGAATATCTAATTCCTTAAAACCGCCCCATCAGAACTTCTTCTGGAGCACCCTCGCCGCCGTGAGGATCGGGTCGATCGCCGGAGAAAACGGCGGCGCGTAGGCTAGGTCTATGTCGACCACCTCGTCTATCGTCAGCCCCCCGCAAAGGGCCGCAGCCAGAATGTTGATCCTGTGCGCCGCCCCATCCCTGCCGGCGATCTGGGCGCCGATGAGCCTTCTACTCTTTCTTTCGGCAATAAGGTGTATTCTTATCTCCTCCGAGCCGGGATAGAGCCTCGGCCTCGACCTCCCCTTTACGGTCTCACACACCGCATCAACCCCTTCCCTTTCTGCCTGAGACATCGAAAGGCCCGTAAAGCCGACCTCGAGATCGAATACTTTAAAATGTGCCGATCCCAGTACACCCGGATATATAGCGTGTCCCCCGGCGGCGTTTTCGCCCGCGACCCACCCCTGCTTGTTGGCTAGGTCCCCAAGGGCGATATTAACTCCCCTGTTCGTAATGCGGTTTCTGACCTCACAGCAGTCGCCCGCTGCGTAGATGTTCGGGTCAGATGTCAGCTGCCTCTCGTCGACCCGTATCGCACCCGTCTCTCCTATCTCGATTCCCGCATCCTTTGCGAGATCGACGTTGGGCGAAACACCGACGGAGACGAGAACCATGTCGGCGTCAAGCTTACCCTTGTCGGTGGTGACAGAGCCGACCATCTTATCGTCTCCGAGGTCGAGGGATTTGATCGATGCATCGGGGACGAATGCAGCCCCCCTCTCCGTTAGTTCACTCAAAACCATTTCCGCGATGTCTTTTCCGAGGATCCGCATCGGGAGGTCGCCTCGATGGATGATCGTGTTATTTATTCCAAGATTCCCGAAGGCCTCTGCCATCTCTAACGCGATAAAGCCGGCACCTAACGTTACAACCTTTTTAGGGGAATTTTTGTCTATGAAATCCTTTATACTCTTTCCATCACCCAGCGCCTTGAGCGCAAATACATTGGGCGCATCCTCATTCGTGATGCCGAGGCGTCGAGAGACGGAACCTGTTGAAATTATTAAATTATCGTATCCTTTTACAAATTCCATATCACTATCGATCTCCCTTACTACGATCTCCTTTTTCTTTCGATCTATGTTCAGGACTTCACTCCTCGTGTGGATATCGATGTCATGGTCGGCCTTGAAGGCCTCGGGAGTCCTGACGACGTATGCTCCGATCTCCTTTGACTTGGCTACATCACCGATGTAGTAGGGAAGGAGTCATGACGAATATGATATGTAATTATCCCTTTCAAAGAGGTCTATCTTGAGGTCTTTGTTCGTCCTCCTGGCGCGGCTCGCCGCCGCCGTCCCCGCCGCCACACCCCCACAGATCAAGAGCGTTTTTGTATCGTTCATGGCTAAATCCTAAAAAATATCATCTAAACTATCCCCCCCCTTAAATCCCTTCCGAAAAAGTTTTTTCTTTTTCGATTACCAGCCTTTTTTCCCTATATTCTTTCTTCTCATTTTAGTATTCTATAATTTCAATAATACCTGTCAAGATAAAAGATACCTCAATCTTTGTAGTGAAATTTTTGTATATTGTATGATAACATCAACTGATAACAAAATTTCTTTTTTTTGAAAAAGTGTTGACATCTTTTGAGTAGTCTGATATAAATTTAACATGAAGCTTAAAGTTATACTTTAACCTTTTCTTTACATCACATAACTATTACTTTTCGGGTTTTAATTCTTAAAACCTTGTAGTTATCTTTCTTGGAATCTTACTTGGAGGATCTATGATCAAGACAAGGATTACCGAGCTTCTTGGCATCAAGTACCCAATCCTTATGGGTGGGATGCAGTGGATATCTTCTGCCGAGATGGCATCTGCCGTTGCTAACGCCGGCGGAATGGGTTTTATCCCCGCCGCCTCATTTGAGACAATAGAGGACTTGAGGGCCGAGATCAGAAAGGCGAAGGATATGACCGACGGCCCGATCGGCATGAATATCTCGATGCTCCCGGAATTCAGCGCCGGTGAGCCGACCATGGATTATCTCGAGGTGGGTATTGAGGAGAAGGTCTCCGCCTTCGAGACCGCCGGTCGTTCCCCCGAGGCCCTTGTCGGACGGATCAAGGAGGCTAAAATCCCCCTTATCCACAAGGTGCCACAGGTGAGGTTTGCCAAAAAGGCAGAATCATTGGGTGCCGACGCCGTAATAATTGTCGGCTTCGAATGCGGTGGGCACCCCGGCATGGCCGACGTCACATCCATGATCCTGATCAACAAGGCGTCGAGGGAACTCTCGGTCCCCGTCATAGCAGCCGGCGGGATAGTCTGCGGCAGGAGTCTCGTCGCCGCCCTCTCCCTTGGAGCCGAAGGTGTTATAATGGGGACACGTTTTATGGCGTCGAATGAATCGAAAATACACAAAAACTTCAAGGACTGGCTCGTAAACTCCACAGAAAACGACACGACGATAGTACTGCGCTCGATCAAGAATCCCATGAGGGTCATGGAAAACGAGACAACAAGAAAGGTCGTAGAGATCGAGGCGAGGGGAACGACGCTTGAAGAGATGCTGACCTATGCATCAGGCAAGGTGGGAAGGGAGGCATATTCGAGCGGCAACACCGATATAGGCGTCATCGCTGTAGGAGAAGCGGTCGGCCTGATCGACGAGATAAAGAGTATAAAAGAGATCATGGAGGATATTGTCGCCGAGGCCCAACAGGTCCTGTCGAGGCTCAATGGTATAATAACAGATCAAAAAAAATGAAATGATGATATAGGAGGCTTAAATGTTTAAAACTAAAATCACTGAGATGTTCGGAGTTAAATATCCCATTATCTGTGGTGCCATGATGTGGCTCTCCACACCGCCCCTATGCGCCGCCATCTCAGAGGCCGGCGGGATCGGAAACCTCACCGCCGGAAATTACGAAACCGAAGATGAATTTCGCGGTGCCATAAACGAGGTAAGGAAGCTTACAGACAAACCCTTCTTTGTTGCCATCACCATGCTCCCTTCGCTCAGGATAACAGGTGAACATCACAAGATGTACGTAAAGGTTTGCGCCGAGGAAAAGATAGCCGGCGTGGAGATCTCCGGCGCCCCCCTCGATCGAGGCGTGGGGATGGAAGCGGTCGAGACGCTAAAAAAGGCGAATGTAAAGATGTTTCATAAGGTCGGCGCCGTGCGTCATGCCCTTCATGCCGAGAAGGTCGGCTACGACGGGATCTACGCCGCCGGTATCGAGGAGGGCGGACACCCCCTCAACGATGACGTCACCACCATGGTCCTCACCCCGAGGATCTCGGATTCTGTGAAGATCCCAGTCGTGACTGTCGGTGGTATAGCGGACGGCCGCTCAATCGCCGCAGCCCTCACCCTGGGTGCCGAGGGCGTCATGATGGCGAGCCGATTTATCGCCACAAAGGAATGCCAGTGTCACGACAATATTAAAAATGAGCTCGTAAAGAGGCAGGAATTCGACACAACGATCTTCGGGCAGTCGATCGGCCTACAGGGAAGGGCGTTGATGAGTAAGGTCATCGAGGAGGTGATCGCTATCGAGGAAAAGGGGGGAGGACTGGAAGACCTGATACCCCTGATCTCGGGCGTGAGGATCAAACAGGCCTGGGAAAACGGGGATGTCAACTACGCACCGCTCATGGTGGGACAGTCGATAGGTCTCATAAACAATATCACTACCGTAAAGGAGCTTTTGGACACAATGGCAAAAGAGACGGCGGAACACCTCGCCAAGGCCAGCAAAAAAATAAGTTAGGAGAAGACTATGTCCGAAGATCATGTGATCGGTGAAAAAAAAGGGAATATTTACTATATTACCTTAAACCGCCCCGAGAAGAGAAACGCCATCAGCTTCGATATGCTAATTAAGATCTCAGAGTTGGCTGAAGAGGTCGTCTTTGATCCCGAAATAAGAGCAATCATCGTCAAGGGTGAGGGGAAGATTTTCTCGGCCGGTGTCGATTTCAATTCACTTGCTATGCTTGTCGGGAGGTTTATGGGTGACGAAGCCGCCGGCGGCGCCTCCATCAGGGCCGACATCTTCAAATACCAGCAGTATCTCAACCGTCTCGAATCGATCGAGATCCCGATCATCTGTGCGATACAAGAGCGGATATACGGAATGGCGGTCGAATTCACGCTGGCCTGCGACATCAGGCTTATGAGCGACGACTGCGTCTGGGGGATGAAGGAGCTGAAATTCGGCGTCATCCCCGACCTTGGTGGGACGGCCCGTCTCTCAAAGACAATCGGACAATCGAGGGCGCTCGAGGTCCTCGCCACCGGAAATATGTATGACGCTAAGACCGCCCTCGACTGGGGACTGGTGAACCACATCTATCCGAAAGCTGACCTCCTCTCCGAGGCCGAAAATCTCGCAAACGACATCTCAAAGATGGCCCCGGTTGCCGTAGGCGCCGTAAAAAAAATAGTAAAGAGGGGCGAAGGCGTTGACCTCATGACCCATCTTGATATGGAGGTGAACCTCCAGAGCCAGATACTGAGGAGCGAGGATTTCAAGGAGGGTGTGCAGGCATTGATGGAAAAGCGGGATCCGAATTGGAAGAGGAGATGACGTCCCTAAACCAGCCAACCATAAGGACTATAAAAATGATAGAAGAAAAATACAAAAAGATTGCCGATTATGTAGCTCACGGCATAGAGGGGATCAAGAGGACGGGGATTAAGATTACCGAGATGAGGGATCGATATGTAAAGCTCGTCTTGCCTTTAGAGGGAAACGTCAATCACGTGGGCATGATGTATGCCGGCTCCCTCTTTACGATCGGCGAGATAACCGGCGGGGCGATTCACGGCGCCGCATTCGACATAGAAAAATTCCTCCCGATAGTAAAAGAGGTCAACATCCGCTTCAGGAGGCCCGCCTTTACCGAGGTCATGGTGGAGGTTACTATAACCGAGGAGGAGTCGAACAGGATACAGGCCGAAGCCGCTGAAAAGGGAAAAGCGGACTTTGCACTGGATATCGATATAAAAGACGCCAACGGTGAAGTGGTATCTATTGTCCACGGGATCTGGCAGATCAGAAAGATTCCGGAGGGTATGCAAAACCCTCTTACTAGCTGATCCGAGATTTTTTGAATTTCTATTGATACAGTTTAACATCTATTTGTCCTCTGTGACAAAAAGGGAGCAAAGATGGAATTTATAAAACTGTTTTCGCCTATTACGATAAATAAGCTCAAGATAAAAAACAGGATCGTGATGCCCTCGATGGGCCTAGCCTTCACCGACAGCTATACTTTTAATGACAGGTACAAGGCCTTCTACCGCGAGAGGGCAAAGGGGGGCGTAGGCCTGATGACTATGGGGCCTATGGCAATTGACCGCGTCGGGAGCGCCCCGTTTATGCCTTCGCTCTTCGACGACAAAAACGTGGAGCCAATCAAAGAATTCATCGAAGAGCTAAGGGGCATCTCCGATGTCAAGATTGCGACCCAGCTCTTCCAGATGGGACGATACGCCTTTTCTTACTTTTCCGGCATGACGCCGATCGGCCCCTCGGCGGTGCCGAGCAAGTTCACCGGTGAGACACCGAGGGAGATGACAAAGGACGATATTGAGGAGGTCAAGGCCTCCTTCGCAAGCGCTGCTCTGATGGCGAAGGATGCGGGATTCGACTACGTCGAAATCATCGCCTGCGGCGGCTATTTGATAAACCAGTTCCTCTCACCCTTGACAAATAAGAGGAAAGACGAATATGGCGGGCCGATAGAGAACAGGATGCGCTTCGGCCTCGAGGTGATCAGCAAAGTCAGGGAGGCCCTTGGAGAGGATTTCCCACTCGGCATCAGGGTCGCGGGAAACGACTTCGTCAAGGGTAGCCATACAAATATTGAGTCGGCTATATTTTGCGAGGAGGCCGACAAGGCCGGCATCAACGGAATAAACGTAACCGGCGGATGGCACGAGACCAAGGTACCCCAGATCATCACGAGCGTCCCACCTGGGGCATATACTTATCTCGCAAGGGGAATCAAGCAAAAGGTCAAAAACGCCGCCGTCTTCTCCTCAAACCGCCTCGGAGACCCTTATCTAGCAGAGAAGACATTGAGGGCCGGCTCGGCCGACATGATATGCTGGGGGAGGCCGTTGATCTGCGACCCATATCTCCCCAACAAGGTAAAGGAGGGGAGACTATCCGAGATCGTCCCGTGCATCGCCTGCAATCAGGGCTGCTTCGATTCCCTGTTTTCGGGCACTCCGGTATCGTGCATTCTCAATCCGAGAGCGGGGATGGAAGATGAGATCGTTGTCGAAAAGGCCAATGTCAAAAAGAAGGTTTTTGTTGCCGGCGGCGGGCCTGCGGGTATGGAGTTCGCCATCGTATCGGCCGAGAGAGGACACGACGTCACCCTGTATGAGAAGGGAGATCAGCTCGGTGGGCAGTTGAATCTCGCCAAAGTCCCGCCGGGGAAAAAGGACCTCCAGAGGATCATAGACTCGATGCGGGGTAGGATGGAGAATGCCGGAGTTGATATAAGACTCGAAACCCTCCTCTCCCCCGAGATTATAAAAAGCGAAAAACCGGACGTCGTCGTAATGGCCTCCGGTGCAAAACCTATAGACATCAAGGTGCCAGGGATAGACAAACCCCACGTAGTCAGTGCATGGGATGTCCTTTGTGACAATGCCCCCGATATTGGCCAAAACGTTGTCATCGTCGGTGGTAGTGCAACGGGGTGCGAGACCGCCCACTACATCGCTTCGATGGGCATCCCCGATCCCGAAACCTTCTTTTTTCTGATGTTCCATGACGCCGAAGAGGTCGAATACGCCAAAAATCTCCTCTATAATCCGGGGAGAAAGATCACGATTATCGACATGGTAGAGCGTCTCGCCGATAATGTCGGAAAATCATCGAGATGGGGGCTCCTCAAAAGCCTGAGGCTCCTTGGAGTCGATATGCGTCCGAAGACAAAGCTGGTTTCGATCACTGATGATGAGGTGCTCGTCGAATCGGCAGGTAAGAGCGATTCCATCCCCGCCGACACCGTGATTATCGCCGTAGGCGCACTATCTGAAAACAGCCTTTCGAAAGAGATTAAGGGTGGTGAGGCATCTTTGATCACCATCGGCGATGCAAAGGAACCCAGAAAAATCACGGAGGCCGTAAGGGAGGGTTTTCAAGAGGCACTGAAGATATAACCGATATTTTTATTAAAAATACATAAAGGAGATTTTTGCTATGGCCAAGAAATACGATGCGGTGGTCATCGGCGCCGGTCTCGGCGGAATCTCGGCGGCCACCTTTCTGGCCAAAAACGGAAAGAGCGTCCTCCTCCTTGAGCGCCACAACATCCCCGGCGGCTACGCCACATCGTTCTGTCGGGGCAGGTTCGAGTTCGATATATCACTCCACGAATTATCTGGAGTTGGGACACCGGAAAATCCCGGCCCACTATATCAATATCTCGATGCGATCGGCGTGGCGAAAAAGATGGAGTTCATCCCGATGGATCACCTCTACCGTGTCGTCGATAAAAACATCGACCTCACGCTCCCCACGGGGAGGGATAAATGCCAGGAATATGTCACCGATAATTTTCCAAAAGAGGCCGAGGGTATCGAAAAATTTTTCGATACGATAAAAGACCTCATGACCGAGTATACGGGTGTGGTCACCGCCGCCTCAATGCGATTGGACGACATGTCGCCGGAAAAGTTTCCGACCTTTACGAAATACGGGATGAAGACATACGGCGAGGTCATTGACTCATTTATAAAGGACACCGACCTGAAAAACACCCTGTCCCCATACTGGGGATATGCCGGCCTCCCTCCGTCAAAGCTCCCGTTTCACCTGATGGCGGCAATATTCGATTCGTTTCTCGATCGCCCCCCCAATCACATAAGGGGGAGGTCTCAAGCCCTTTCCAACGCCTTCATGGAGTCGTTCTTCGAAAGTGGCGGCGATGTAAGATTCAACTGTGGCGTCAAGAAGATAGTCACGACCGGTGATGCCGTATCCGGCGTAATCACCGACGACGGTGAGGAGATAAAGACAAACGTCATCGTATCAAATGCCAATCCCCTGACCACCATGATCGATCTGGTCGGCGAGGAAAAGACTCCCAAAAAATACATGCGCGACATAAACAGCCGGATTATCGGGTTCTCCACGGTAAATATCTATATCGGCCTCGACTGTCCTCCAGAGACGATCAAGGCCACGGCCCATGAGAACTTCGTCAACATGGGTGGTGATATCGAATCGTCATGGGAGAAGAGCTTCACGCTCGAGCCACCCGAGGGCTTCCTATTTACATGTTATAACGTCACGGACCCCGAATTTTCGCCCCCTGGCACATCTGTCATCGTGCTTACGGCGGCGAACTACGCCCGCCCTTGGTACTATGTCCCACCCGAGAGATATTTTGACGTAAAAAACAAATACGCCGACGCAATGCTCAACGTGGCCGAGGAATATTTTCCAGGCTTCAGGGACCACATCGAGGTGATCGAGGTCGCAACCCCGATCACCAACATGCGTTACACCGGAAACCCAGGCGGCACGATCTACGGCTTTGACCAATACCTGTCCGACTCCGGCCTCCTCAGGCTAAGGCACAAGGCCCCTGTAGACGGACTGTTTTTCGCATCGGCGTGGACGATCCCCGGCGGCGGGTATCAGCCCTGTATCACCGCTGGCTCAATAGCCGGCGGAAGGGCGCTTGCGAAGCTCTCATAGAAAGGTAAAGAAATGGATATAAAACAATTCCTAAGTAATGTGGAAGGCTTCAACGAGGCCGTAGAGGAGAGGGAGATATTAAAGAGGGTTTTCGGTGACCTCTCAATCCCTAAGGGCTTCGCCGAAGATTACGTCAGCCTCCTTCACCCGAAAGAGATAGCCGTAAAGGTAATAGAAATTAAAGAGGAGACCGCCTCAACTAGACTATTCAGGCTCGCCCCGAAAGACGGCTACCTGCCACCCTTCAGGGCCGGACAGTATATTAACTGGAAGGTCAAAATCGGAAACATCCTCACCGGCAGGGCATTTTCAATATCATCGCCCCCACACCAGAGGGGATTTTACGAGATCACGGTAAGGAGGATGCCCGAGGGTTTCATCTCCCACTACCTCCTCGATAAGGTCAAGGTCGGGGACGAATTTGTAATTTCCGGGCCCGGCGGGACATTTTATCACGAGCCTTTGAGCGACACGAAGGAACTCGTCTTTATCGCCGGGGGATCGGGAATTACGCCCTTCAGGAGCATTATCAAAGAAGTAACTGACAGGGGACTCGACCTATCGATATGGCTCATCTACGGTTCGAGGACTCCGGACGACGTAATTTTCGACGGGGAATTTACAGAAATTTCAAAGAAGCATCCAAACATCAAGTACGAGACGGTAATCTCAGAGCCCTCAAAAGAATACACGGGCAAGACGGGATTTGTAACGGCCGAGATAATAAAGGATTTCGTAGGTGACATAAAGGAGAAGACCTTCTACATGTGCGGGCCTGAGTTGATGTACAAGTTTGTGGAGCCTGAGCTTTTGAAGCTAAATATTCTAAACAGAAGGATAAAGATGGAGTCCTACGGGCCCCCGGCAGACATCACCAAGGAGCCCGGCTGGCCGAAAGACGTGAGCCTAGATATGACGTTTGATGTAAAGGTCAACGGCGAAAAGACAATCAAGGCAAATGCAGGGGAGCCTTTGCTAAACAGCCTCGAGAGGGCCGGTATCAAGATTCCAAACCTATGCAGGAGCGGCGAGTGCAGCTACTGCAGGACGAAGGTCGTATCTGGAAACGTCTATATGCCAGATCGCGTCACGATCAGGGAGTCTGACAGGTGGTATAATTATGTACACTCGTGTCTCGCCTATCCACTGAGCGATCTCGAAATCAGATACTGACATTTAATACATCGATAGTCAAAAAACGTGGGCCCGAATATTGTTATTCGGGCCCTCTACTCTCTCTGGACTTTTTCCCGAATTATTCCTTCCAGGAAATACATTCCACCGGACACGAGTCAATCGCCTCCTGGATCTCTTCTTCGGACGCTCCATTCGGGTCAGTGACTTCCGCCACCATGTCGTCGTTCAGCGCAAATACACCGGGACAGATATCAACACAGGTCTCGCAGCCGGTGCATTCATCCTGATCCACAACAGGAACTTTTGCCATTTTTTGTCCTCCCTAATTTTTTAAACGAATATTTTTTTCTCCAAACCAAGCACTAATTATATCCAACTTATTATCCAAAATCAACAGATTTGCATCTTTTCCGACGGTTATACTCCCCAGTCGATTATCTATTCCAATTACGGCGGCGGGATTGAGGGAGGCCGCCCTGAATATATGCGGGAGATTGATCGAGGTCTTTTCATAGAGGTTCTTTACCCCGAAAAACAGCGGGCTTGCGCTCCCGGCGAGGTGATCGGTCCCGGCGATCGTGACCTTTCCTTCCCCTACACGACAAATAACTCCAAAATAATCATATTCTCCCGGCGGTATCCCCAAGGCCCCAACGGCATCGGATACTAGGACCATCCTGTTCGGCCCCTTCATGCGATACGCCATCTCAAGTATCGGAAACGACAGGTGAAAGCCATCGGCGATAAACTCGCTGAAAAGCGCATCGAATATCAGGGCAGCCACACAGATCCCCGGCTCCCTGTGATGTATCGGCCTCATGGCGTTAAATGTATGGCACGTGAGCCTGAGGCCGTGGTTTATCGCATCGAGGGCCTCCTGAAATGTCGCGTCGGTGTGAACGGCGCCCGGTACGATTCCGTTTTCGATAAGCTCCTCGATTAGCATAATCCCCCCCTCGATCTCGGGGGCGAGGGACATTATCCTGATTTTGCCATTTGACGCCTCGATGTATTTTTTTAATTCCCCTGCCCTGTAATTCCTGATAGCGCCCTGCATCTGCGCCCCGGCCCTGTTGGGGTTGAGATACGGCCCCTCCATGTGGATACCCAGTATCTCGGCACCCTCTTCTCTTCCCATCGCATCGGCTATTACAGAAAGTGCCTTTAATGTCAATCCCTCCGGCATCGCCCCTATTGTCGGGAGAAACGCCAGTGTCCCCATCTTTGCAAGGCCAAGTGATAAATCCATCAGCCCTTCTCTTGTTGGAGACTCCGACATCACACCCATAGCGCCGTGTATATGGATGTCGATAAGCCCCGGAGTGACAAAGTTTCCCCTCGCATCCACCCTCTCGGCATCTCCCCCGTCTATCCCCCTCCCGATATCCGCGATCCTGCCGTTACGAATCAGGACATCGCCGTCGTCGTAGACCGTGTCCGGAAGTATCAGCCTTCCACCGTATATCAGAAAATCACCCAAAACATCATCCCCCTATTAGCCCTATTAGCCCTATCATATCTCTTGCCGTAGAAAATATCCCATCGATCGAGTCATCGGAAAGGATCGTCACCATCGATTCGTACCCTCCGTCATCCCGAAGATCGCCTGGGACGAGATAGCCGAAATAGTCGTTTGCGTATCCTGAGATTAAAAGCGGAAATCCCGCTTCCTCCTTGAGATCCATTGCGGTCCTGCTCATCACCTCACCCGGGAAAAAAATGAGACCAATATCCCCCAGCATCACGATGCTTACCTCGGCCTCCATCCTGCGCTCGCCGAAGATAGCATCGATCCCACCCGATCCCGCAAGAAAAAGCCTTACCAACGCCCCCTCCCTACGAGATTCGAGGCGCCTCATCTCGCCCCGATCGATCCTTTCCTCAATCCCTTTTTTTATTTCATCATCGATACGTTTTAGTTCCCGCTCCGCCTCATCACCATTTGGTATCTCGGCGTATTTTACCTTTACCCTCTCGCTTTTCACCAAGAGAGTCTCCCCCGCCAAGGGGGCCGCCGTCTTCTGCGCCCAGAAGGCGGCATCTCTAAAGATCACTGCAAACCGGGATTTCTCTTCTGTCCCCCTCCCCCTCCTCGTAAACCTCGTGCTCACGTCGCCCGCGCTCCCGTTTAAAAAGATCGATATCCCACCACTATAAGAATCCAACCTGTCAAGGGCTTCACCAACAAAATCGCCCGAAAAGAGGAGATTCTCCGGGCCCAACGACGTGAGATGGCACCCGTAATTTAAAAGCCTCGAAAGGACATCACCATTCTCGTCTGTAAAGACGAGGCAATTGAGCTGGTTATCACAAAATCCCTTCGGGTCGTTTCTGTTGGCGCCGATTTCAGACGCCAGCGATTTCCCCCTCCTTATCTCGACAAAACGAGCTGATTTTAAAAGTTTTTCCACCGCCACCATTATCCTTTCGGATACAATACCTAGATATTCACCCTCCCCGATTATTTCATTTTCAGTCCTTCCAAGATAAGAAGCAAAGACGCCCGGCCCCGAGTGGGTGTGCGTGGCGGTCAGTATGACGTTTTCCGGTAGGATTCCGGTTTTTTCCCCTATCTCACTCCTCAACTCCTCGGCCCACGTCCCGTGTAGATGGATCCAGTCGAAGCCGATGATTATGAGGGAGTTATCCCCATCCGAGATATAAAAGATCCTCGCCATTATCGGATCAATGACTCCCACAGATACCCCCCCCCTCAGAATTTACCCCCCCATCGGAAAGCCGACCGGCGGAGTT
>CAZDOD010000073.1:0-13186 GCA_964506935.1 uncultured Thermodesulfobacteriota bacterium
TCTTAAGTTTATCTAACTTATATCTTTATTCCGATTGCGGTCTTTACGAGGTCTGATATCGTTACCTTATCTTCAAAAGGACCCTCCACATCCGGTATCTCCACAACGAGTGGGTAGCGGCGGGTCATCATGATCTGGTCTATTTCCCTTCGGAGTTCGTGGGCAAGCCTCTCGGTTATGAGAAGGATACCGATTTCTCCTGATTCCACCACCTCATTGAGGGCGGAGTATGCCTCATCAGGCCCTTTTACGGTCCTTCCTTCAATACCCGCAAGGGAAAAACCGAGCACGGTATCGTGGTCACCGATGATAAATATTTCCATAACTTTTTTTTAGCCTAGCCTTCCCAAGATCATAATCGAGATGATAAGTCCGTAGATTGCGATACCTTCTGCGAGACCAACAAAGATCAGGGCTCGACCAGTAAGCTCGGGCTTTTCACTGATGGCACCCATTGCGGCGGAGCCGACCTGACCCACTGCGATGCCTGCTGCGACCGAAGACAATCCCGTTGCGAGTGCAGCCGCCAAAAATCCCCATTCATAGGCCTTTGATGAGGGGGGGGGCGCCGTGGTGTCATGTGCGGTTGTGGTATCCGTCACATTCGTTGTATCCGTTTGACCGTAGCTGACATCGGGAATAAACGATATCAGTGATACCATTCCTATCGATATCGCAATGATGAATGCGTTTATAACGACAAACCCAACGATTATTTTTTTCAGGTTCATTAGAAAACTCCTATTAATAAAAACCCAACAAAAAAGTTTTTTACATACCTCTCAGTGGTGACATCTTTTTTTGTATATAAAGTTGAGAAACCTGATATTGACTTTTCAAAGCTTCTTTTGTGCTGTGACTGTTACTCAACTTTCTCTCTTATTAGCTCTATCTCCTATTCCGTGGCTATGCCCCTCGATGTAAGGACTCCTATCTTCATAGGAGAGAAGGCCTCTCCCTCCCCTGAGTAGAATTTGCTGAAGAACTCATAGTAGATCAGCCTCACCGACTGTATTGATACGACAAGACCTTCGAGAGCGAGGACCAATATGTTGCCCCCGACCTGGACGATGAAGGATACCGCCCCGTTTTGTATCGTCGCCATAAGGGCGAAGATTGCCGTCATTAAGGCTATATGGGCGAGTGAAAAAGCCGCAATCCTGATAAAAGAGACGGTATTCGAGAGGAATCCCGTAAATGTATCGAGGATCTCAACAATCGAACCCAGAAAATATGAACCGGGCTCATTAATCAGCGGCCTCTTTCCCTTGATCAGGTGATAGATCGGCTCCCTCATAAAGATCACAAAGAGGGGAACTCCGACAATGAGGAGCACTCCCCATATCGGGATGCCAAGGCTTCCTTCTACAATATACTTCAACAATATGGCTACGGCCCCCCAGTAGAAGAACGCACCCGCCATGCCGTGGTTTTCCAGAAATCCCCTCTCGATATCCCCCACAATTATCGAGTTGATGACGTTGAGGATCAAACCGATGCTGATGAAAATGATTCCATATAGCACGGCCACCGCCATAAACGGATTGATATGACTAATGGGGTGAAAAACTAACGGATGGTGTATTACGGGATAACCGAATACCTCCCCGAAGAAGAAACCAAAGATCATCGAAGATACGCCGGCCATCGTCATGATGTGTCCCATGTCTTGTATGGCCTTGGCCTTTTTCTTCATAAACCAGCCCAAGAGGGTGAGGACCAACCCGTGGCCGACGTCACCGAACATTACACCGAACATTAAGAGGAAGGCGATGGCGATGATCGCCGATGGTTCTATCTCGTTGTAGTTGGGCGATCCGTATGTTTTGACAAGGGCCTCGAAGGGTGCCAGAATCTTCGGATTTTTGAAAATTACGGGAACCTTCAAATTCCCCGTCCTCACCTCTTCGATATCTTCGGGCCTTGTTGTGCTCATGTAAAAGTTTTTACCCAGTGTCTCTTTCAATTTCGATCTGAGGTTCTCGACGCCCTTCTCGGGAACCCATCCCGAGATCAGGGCGGTGCTTTCGGAGAGGCCCATAGACTTGACGGATGTGAGGATATCGAGGTTCGTGACGAGGTGTTCCCTGATCCTCATGAGTTCGCCCTTATTGGTCCAGCCGAAACCCCGGAGCTTATTTACTTCCTCGTTGATATTCATACTGATATTTTCTATCCTCTCATCGATCTCATGCATGGCATCTTCGGGCGGGCCAGAGCATTCTTCGGGAACGGAGACCGACTCGAAACCGATCGATTTGAGCTGGTCTTCGAGGAGTTCGGCGTCTTCGGGCAGACAGAAGAGGGCGACCAGCTCCCCCGCACCCCTCGTCTCCACGGGGATGATCGTGGTGAATTTGGTTGTTATCTTCTCTTCAATATTGCGAAAAGACTTGAGCGATAGATAACCCAAGAACATCTTGAGTGTCTTGATTTCTCTCATCTGTGCCACGTCTGCGTGGGCACCTATGAGTTTTTCGGCTTTATTGAGATTGTCCTGCTCATAGGCGAGCTTGTCCCTGAGTTTGAATATATTTTCATTGATAACCCTGATTTTTTCGTGGTATCCATCTATTTTTTCTTCGAGGTCATCGATGTCTTTGAGGGGGTCTACGTCAAATTGAACCGGCACATATGGGCCTTCATCTCTGATTTGTGTCTGATTGAAGATCTCGTCAAGCTGCCTCTTGGCCGATTGATAGCGGCTGACGACACCAAGCTCCTCGCTAGGTGTCCAGCCCATATCTTTAAGTCCGGGGGTTTCGCCGACCTCAACGAGGTGTATGAGGCCTAGACTCCCGATCTCTTTTGTTGCGACGGCAAGGTCTTTGTCCAAAATCAGGACATTGACCCTCATCATAGGGACTGCTCGAAACATGATAAAACCTTATGTTCGACGGACTATACTAAATTGTATCAATCTTATTTTATATCAATTGATCCTATTATTTCATTATCCTTTAAAGATCAGTCGTATTAAAAATATCACATTACCAGGTTTTCGCTTATCTCTTCCTCGGAGAGCAAGTGCCTCTTCCCCTCGGCTATGCTCTTCAGGTTTGTTACTTCCATCTCTTTCAGGGTGAGGTAGCCGACTATCGTCCCGAGGTGAAACGGGGCGCCCTTCGATAAAAGCCTGACCGCGGTCGCCCTCATTATACGATAAAGGCCGATCTCAAGGTCGGTGAGATCTTTTATCTCGCCGACCCGCCTTCCGTAATATGTATCCTCCACCAACTCTAAAAAGTCCTCTTCCGTGGCGCCACAGAGCATAGAGACCTCGGTCTTGTTGAGCATGTATTTCATGGGGATGACCATCTTCTCCACCTCATCGGGTTCAATATCATAGAAGAGCCTGTAACGCAATATCGTCATGATGTTTATGATGTCGAAGAAAGTCCCGAAGTATATTGTCATTATCTTCTTATCGTTACCGGAGAGGTTGTCTATAAGACTCCAGAGCTCGTTATAATATGTTTCGTCGAGGACACGCTCCAAGATCGCCGTCCTCCCTTCATTCTCGAAGAGCGGGAGGGCGTTTGTTAGGGGTTTGTTGTATGGGGTGCGCCCAAGGAGTGAAACGAGATGCTCCACGTCCCTCGAATTGAGGAGCTCGTCATAATTTATCTCGGAGAAACCGTTGGTGGGAGAAAGCGAGTCACTTATCTGGAGCGGGCTGATCCCCCTCTTTTTGCCCCTTATGATGATTTTTAGGTTTTCGACGTCTATTTTCGTGATAAGACGGTGTATCAGGGCGCTTTCATCTTTGGCCCTGAAGAATTTAAGGATTACATCGAAGGTCAAAAGGAGGCTTCTGTCCAGCGCATCGGTTATTTCTGTGATTTTCGGTTCTTTGGAATCTAACTCCAATAGCTCGGGGGCATAATCGGTTTCAAAAAGGGCCTTTAAAAAGGCATCTAATTGTGTTGTCTCCAACAACTGTCGGTATTTGGAACTATCCAGAAGACGGCTCTTCATCCCCCTTACTTTCGCGTTGATGAATGAATATTTCTGGACGGCAAGGATCATAAATCTTTATTTTTTAATTAATGTCATCTGAAAAAACGCCATCTTAATACAATAGGCAATAAGCGAGTGGCAGTTACCTATTCCTTTTTATGATGATATCCAAATCTCACCAATAACTATATTTCTAGTATCTCCGATAGTATAGCGGAGACCGCTTTATCCATTCTTTTTTTTGCCCGGCCCTCCAATTCCTGAATACTCTTTTTGGTACGGGCGTCAAGCTTCTTTGCCTCTTCCTTGGCACCCTCGATCGTCTCTTCTTTTAACCTCTCGGCCTCGTCTTCGGCGAGAAAGCGCTCTTCCTTAGAGATCTTCTCTGCCTCGCTCTGTGCATCTCCTCTTATCTTTTCGGCCTTCCTCTGTGCATTATCGAGGATCTCCTGTGCCTTGGCCTCATATTCGAGCATCTTCTTCAGTTGATTTTCCAACTCTCTTACCCCCAAAAGATGGAATTTATTTTCCAGAAATTACATTTAAAAAATAATATATAAAAACAGTGAATATCGTATCAACAACGCCTATTTCAGTCAAATAAAAAAATTCTCCCATTATATGAAACTTAATATCTCATAGAGGTATGGGTTTTTCAAGAAAAATTTTTAATGTGTATCTATTTTTTTGATTTTTTTTACAAGCTCATCCAATTTGCTTATAGCATCGATTGGAGTCATATTGTAGATATCAATTTTCTTTATCTCCGATATCAACTCGCTCATGAGTGTTGAGAAGAGATCGAGCTGTTTTTCCCCCCTATATTCACTTAATCCCTCTCCAAGTGCGAGGGTAGGGAGCCCCTGAGAGTTGAATTCGCCCTTTTCAAGATTGATCAATATCTCCTTTGCACGGTTCAGGACTTCGGGCGGAAGCCCTGCGAGCCTCGCCACCTCGATGCCGTAGCTGTGACTTGAGGCCCCCTTCTCCATCCTCCTCAGAAAAATGATTCGATCGTTCCATTCCTTTACCGCTATGTTGAAATTTTTCACCCTCTCCTTTATAGCCGATAGCTCCGTAAGCTCGTGATAATGTGTTGCAAAGAGCGTCCTCGGTCTCAAGTTCGGGTTGTCATGTATATATTCCGCCACGGCCCAGGCGATCGAGATGCCGTCGAAGGTGCTTGTGCCCCTGCCTATCTCGTCCAGGATTACAAGTGACCTCTCGGTTGCGTTGTTCAAGATATTTGCGGTTTCAACCATCTCGACCATGAAGGTCGATTGACCCCTCACTATCGAATCCGAGGCCCCCACCCTTGTAAAAATCCTGTCGACGATGCCGATCCTCGCGCTGTCGGCCGGGACAAAGCTCCCGATCTGGGCCATGAGGACGATTATTGCGACCTGACGTATTATTGTGGATTTTCCGGCCATATTGGGGCCGGTGATAATAAGGAGCTGGTTTGTCTGTGCGTCGAGGTAGACGTCGTTGGGGACGAAGGTGCCGGAGGGTAGGGCAGCCTCAACCATCGGATGCCGTCCACCCTTGATATCGATTACAAAGGTGTTGTCGATCTTGGGCCTCGTGAAATTTAGGTCTGTCGCCACAAGTGAGAGATTTATCAAGACGTCGAGGACGGCAATGGATGTCGCGGTCTTTTTCAATTCATTTACCCAATCCCTCACCTCTTTACGGAGTTCACAGAAGATGTCGTACTCCAAGGACTTAATCTTCTCTTCGGCTCCGAGGACCTTGTCCTCGAATTCCTTGAGTTCCGGCGTTATGTACCTCTCCGCACCAACGAGGGTCTGTTTCCTTATGTAGTCGTCGGGGACGAGGTCAAGCTGTGACTTTGTGACCTCGATGTAATAGCCGAAGACCTTGTTGAACCTGACCTTGAGCTTTGCGATTCGCGTCCTTTTTCTCTCTTTATCCTCAAGCTCAATTATCCAGTCTTTTCCCCTTCTCGATACGTCCCTGAGTTCATCAAGTTCTCTATTGACGCCGTCTCTGATGATTCCGCCGTCTTTTAAACTGATCGGGGGTGATTCTAAAAGGGTCTCATCTATCTTTTTCGTGAGCGGAGAAAAGTCGGAAAAACCTTCGCGGACACGGGAGACCAGCGAGGCGTTAAATAGCGAGATATCCTTCATTATCTTGGGAATAAGCTTGAGTGACTCGGATAGGTTAACGAGGTCTCTCGCGCCCGCGCTCTTGAGGGATACCCTGCCGGAGATCCTCTCGAGGTCGGCAATATCTTTAAGTATCTCAGAGAGTTCCAGGGCGACATTTCTCCTTTCGGTAAACTCCTCTACGGCATTTTGCCTCGCATTGATCTCATCTATTTCACAAAGTGGGTAGTTCATCCAATTCCTTAAGAGCCTCCCGCCCATAGAGGTTTTTGTGTGATCAAAAAGCGAAAGGAGGGATCCGCTTTTGGTACCCTCGTAGATTGTTTTAAACAGCTCGAGATTTCTCTTTGTAACCTCGTCTACGACCAAAAAATCCCAGGGGATATATAGCCTTGGATGCGAGATGTGATTCACGTCTTGCATCTTCTGATCGGAAACGTATCTGAGAAGGCCTCCCGCAGCAGAGAGGGCCAGAGGCCTTTCGGTGAGCCCAAGACCGTCGAGATCACGGATATCAAAGGTTTCGGACAGTATGCGTGAGGCGACTTTTTCGGTAAAAGATACGGGATCGATGTAGTTTATTAGAGCCCCTGAGAGGGCGAGTCTTATCTCCTCCGATTCGGCTGATCCGTCCAAATCTTCTCCCATTACCGCTTCGGTGGGATTAAGCTTATTGATCTCGTCTATGATAAAGGGGATATCCGATACCTCGGTAGTCTTGAATTCGCCCGTAGAAAAATCTAGGAAGGCCGCCCCCCACATCCCGCCCTTGTATGTTATCCCAACAATATAATTGTTCTCCTTGGAATCGATCTCACCAATCCCTACATCGGTTATCAGGCCGGGGGTGACAACACGAACTACTTCACGCTTTACGATTCCCTTGGCCTTTGCCGGGTCCTCCACCTGCTCGCATATTGCTACTTTATATCCATGTTTTAAGAGCTTGGCTACATATGTATCTGCGGCGTGATAGGGGACACCGCACATGGGAACAGGGTTCTCCTTCCCCTTATCCCTGGTGGTGAGGGCGATCTCCATGACCTTCGAGGCGAGATGTGCATCGTCCCCGAACATCTCGTAAAAATCCCCCATCCGAAAAAAAAGGATAGAGTCGGGATACTCTTCCTTGATCAGGAAGTATTGTCTCAACATGGGGGTGAGGTCTTGCATAGTCTAAATAAAGGTAATAAGATTGGTGATATATTTAGGACTTGGATAAAAAAGATATGACCGGCTTCAGTCTTTTTCGTCACGAAGAAATAAACAAATTACCTTTTCTATTACCACCGTAACAGGGCAGAGGCCCAGGTGAAACCCGCACCGAATGCTGCAAGTACCAGAATATCCCCCTCATTTATCAAATCCTGCTCGATCATTTCGTCGAGGCAAATGGGGATTGTGGCGGCGGTCGTATTTCCGTACCTCTGGATGTTGTGCCACACTTTTTCTTGAGGTATTCCCATCTTGTGGGCCACGAACTGATTTATCCTCATGTTGGCCTGATGGGGAATTAAATAGGTAATGTCGTCTATTGTATATCCGTTTGCTTCCAGCGCCTCATTAATAACTTCAGGGAGACGTATTACGGCGCCCTTGAAGACGTTCCTTCCGTTCATCCGGGGCCAGATTCTCCCCTCGTCCAACTTCTGGTGGGTGATCCTGGGCATGGAACTGCATGCGCTCACTTCTATCCAAAGTTCCCTGAAACCACTCCCGTCTGCATGGAGATGAGTGGAGAGGATGCCCCTATCAGAGTCGTCGCTGACACCCACAACTGCGGCACCCCCACCATCTCCGAAGATCACAGTTACATCTCTTCCCCTGTCAACAAATTCGATGCCGGTGGAGTGTACCTCGGCCCCGACCACGAGGATATGGTCGTACATTCCGGTCTTTATGAACTGGTCGGCTATGGAGAGTCCGTACATGAATCCCGTGCACTGGTTCCTGATATCAACGGTTGCAACACCCGGTATACCCAACTTCTCCTGCAGAAGACACCCCGGGCCGGGGAAGGTGTGATCAGGACTCAGGGTTCCAAAAATTAGCATATCTATATCCTCGGGTTTTATTCCTGCCCTCTCAATAGCTATTACAGAAGCCTTATAACCCAAGTCCGAAGGTCCAACTCCCGGTTCCACATATCTCCTCTCGACGATACCGGTCCGCTCCTGAATCCACTTGTCGTTGGTATTTATGAATTCCGCAAGCTCGTGGTTTGTAACCACCCTGGGGGGGAGAAAACGTCCCGTCGATAATATTTTTGATCTTCGCATTCTTTCCTCTTTCTTTAGATAATAAATATTGTAATTTATAGCCTCAGATCACGAATCTTGTCGTCATCTGAAGGTCTTACACTAATTACCGTATCAAAGGAGTGTGGGGATTTCCCGGCGCCTACCCTGACCTTGTCCTCGTCCTTTGCCTTGCTGTACCTTGCCAAAATAGACATTGCGATGGCGATCTTTTTATCATTTAGGGTGCCCCTTACTATCCCGGTCGGGCCGAGGAGGTCAAAAAGCTTGATATATGTTGCATCTGAAACCCCGATCTTTTCGATCACCTCGTTCTCCGCAAAATCCCTCCCCAGCGTCATGATGACACCATCTCCTATGTGAAACGGACGCCCCACCCTCAGAAGCTCTACGTCATGGGGGTCGGGTAAATCTTTGATCTCGTAGAGTTTTTTTATCCTTTTTGAGATAATAGGGTCCGTCAGACAGCACCCGCCTCCCGGTGATTGATAGTCGGTGATTCCCAGATTTTCGGCGAGATTTATCTGTGGCTTTCGGGAGCGTCCCGAAAAATCAAAGAGCGACTTCCTATCGACCCAACCTTCTGTCTCCGGGATCGTGGGCTTTAAAAGTTTCGCGCAAAGCGGCCGAAGCAATATCCCCTCGGCGCCCGAATCCCGTTCAATTATCCTCATTGAGTCCCTCCTCTGGGACATGGGTCTCTGGCCGAGGACTTCTCCGGTAACGATGAACTTCGCCCCCGCATCTTCCATGTATTTTAGGGCCTCGGATATCATGAGTATCTTGCAGTCTATACAGGGGTTGAAATACCCGCCGTATCCATGCGCCGGGGATTTCAGCATCCTCATGTATTTATCGGATATATCGATGACATGGGTGCAAATGCCGAAATCCTTCATCATCTTGAGGATAAAACGCCTGCCTTCATCGTGGCGACTGCCGAAAAACGGGGTGGTAAAAAACAGGGCGGTGACCTCGATATCCATATCCATCACGAGGCGGGTCGCAAGTATGCCGTCGAGCCCACCCGAAATCAGGGAGACCGCCGATATAGGTACACTAGGGGCACAGCCCTTATTCGCCATTAATGTCTGGCTTTTGTTCAAATCCGCGTGCAAGGAAATTACACCTTTTTTACCTTGATTTCGAGGTTTTTGCTAGCTATGACCTCGACCTTCGATCCCTCCTCGATCGGGACGTCGCTAGTAGCCTCCCACCACTCGCCGTGGATGAAGACCCTTCCGCCTTCCGAATCTATCGGAGTCTTCGCAACTCCCCTCTCTCCGACAATACCCTCAGTCCCCGTTGAAGGCTTTCTCATAAATGCCCTCACGGCCAGTGTTATCGCAAGGATGAAGAAGAGGGTCACCCCGATTACCGTCGGTAATATTACTGTCATAGAAACCCTTAAATATGGTATTGGTGATTTAAACAGCATAATTGAGCCCAAAAAGAGGGAGATTACCCCCCCAATGGTCAAGAGACCGTAACTCGTTATCTTTATCTCAAGTATAAAAAGCACCACCGCGATCAGTATCAGAAGTATCCCGGCGTAGTTCACCGGAAGCGTCTGAAACGAGTAGAAGGCCAAAACAAGACATATCCCCCCTATGACACCGGGAAAGATCGCCCCTGGATTTGAGAGCTCGAAGTAAAGCCCCATGAGGCCCAGCATCATCAGGATATACGCCACGTTGGGATTGGAGAGTATATACAGAAACTCCCTCCTGAAGCCCATCGGGTATTCCTCGACCTTGGCCCCGGCGAGGGCGACTTTTATCTCCCCCTTGGAGGTGTCAAACTTTCTATTATCTATCGAGGCGATCAGGGCGTCTGTGTCTTCGGCGATGATATCGATTACGTTATCCTTTAAGGCATCTTCCGCGGTTATCGAGATCGCATCCCTGACCATCTTTATGGCGATGTCCGCATTCCTATTGTTGTTTTCGGCAAGGCCCTGGATATAGGCGGCGGCGTCGTTTGTCACCTTTGCCTTCATGGTCTCGTCCATCTCTTGGCCCATGGCGACCGGAGATGCGGCGCCGATGTTCGTTCCAGGCGCCATCGCCGCGATGTCGGAGGCGATCGTGATAAAGGCGCCGGCGGATGCGGCCCTGCCACCCGAAGGATAGACATACACCACAATGACAACGTCGGTATTTATCATCTCCTGAATGATATCCCGCATCGAGTCATCGAGACCGCCGGGTGTATCCATCTTGAGTATCAGCATATCATAATTATTTTCCTCGGCGTCCTTGATGCCGTCGATGATGTATTCGGCGCTTACTGGATTAATGACCCCCTTTATCGTGAGCACGCTGATCGTTTTTGATGTGCCGTTATCCTCCTGCCCGATAATCATAGGGGCGAAAGAGAGGAGCATCCCCATAAAAAAGACAAAAAGATGGAATTTTGCGACAAATTTATTCACGTTCCTCTTCCTCCAAAATCTTTGTGTAGAGGTCCCTGACTTTTTTCATATCCTCCCATGTCTCCTTCTTCTTCGCGGGATTTCTGAGTAGATATGCCGTATGGAATGTCGGCATCACCATTATCCCTCCCGCGAGATTCAGCATCCTGAATTCCCCCCGCGTCTTCCCCATGGAAGTCTTTGTCCCCAAAAGGTTATTCGTGGCCACGGCCCCGAGGGTGCATATAATCCTCGGCCTTATCGCCTTTATCTGTTTTATCAGAAAAGGGAGACAGGCCGAGACTTCGTCCGGCTCCGGCTCACGATTTTCGGGGGGGCGGCACTTTATGATATTTGCAATGTAGACGTCTTCTCTCTTGAGATTTATGGCCTCGATTATCTTTGTTAGCAATTGCCCCGCCCTCCCCACGAACGGGAGGCCCTGGATGTCCTCATCCCTTCCCGGGCCTTCGCCGACGAACATCAAGATTGCGTCGGGATTGCCCTGGCCGAAGACGATATTCTTCCTCCCCTCCCAGAGCTTGCACCTTCTACAGTCGCCCAGCTCTTCGGAGACCTCTCCGAGCGTTTGTGTGGCGCCCATGAGCGACCTCACCCCCGCCCCGGAGGGGAAGTAATCCACCCCCATCGCCTTGAGGTAGTCGAGGTATGACACCAGCCTTGAGATTATCTCCCCTTTTCCTTCTGTGACTCCCATATATCCTTTACGCGGTCGAGGATCTTATCGGCCACCTCCTCCTTCGAAAGGAGGGGGAGGGAGGTTTCATCGCCGTTTGCGTCGATGATCCTGACCTTGTTTGTGTCGGTTTCAAAGCCCGACCCCGATTTTGAGACATCGTTTGCGACGATCATGTCGAGATTTTTCTCTTCCAGCTTCTTTCTCGCGTTCTTTACGAGATCCTGCGTCTCGGCGGCGAAGCCGACCAGTATCTTTTTCCCCTTCGCCTTCCCGAGGCCCTTGAGTATATCCTCAGTTCTCTTTAGCTCTATTATATCTTTTGAGTTGTTTTTCTTTATCTTTTGTGCCGACGGGTCTTTCGGTGCGAAGTCAAGGACGGCGGCCGCCTTTATGACGACGTCGGCGGCATTGAAGTGGCTTTTTACGCTCTCGGCCATATCCTCCGCACTAACGATGTTTATGGTCTCGACATTCGTAGGCGGCTTAAGATGGGTCGGGCCGGAGACTAGGATCACCTCCGCACCGCGCCTCTTTGCCCTCTCGGCTATGGCGTAGCCCATCTTCCCCGAAGAGCGGTTCGAGATGTATCTCACGGGGTCTATCATCTCGCGGGTAGGGCCGGCCGTGACGAGGACCCTCATTCCCGAAAGGTCCTTCTCAGATAGTATATCGGAGGCGACCGAATAGATATCGGAGGGGTCGGCCATCCTCCCCTTACCCTCCCAGCCGCATGCCAAGAGGCCCTCGGCCGGATCGACGAAGAGGTAGCCGAGTGTCTTGAGCTTTTCGATATTCTGCCTCACTATCGGATTCTCATACATATTGACGTTCATTGCGGGGCAGAACAGCACGGGCGCCTTCGTCGCCATGATCACGGTCGAGAGGAGGTCGTCGGCGATCCCACCCGATACCTTCCCGATGATGTTGGCGGTGGCGGGTGCGACGACGACGAGGTCGGCCTCATCCGCAAGGTCGATGTGCTGTATCTTTTCGGTGTCCCGGTTTTCAAACATGTCGGTCGAAACGGGATTTTGCGACAGCGTCGAAAAGGTGAGGGGGGATACGAACTCGGTCGCATTTTTCGTCATGATGACGTTAACGGAGTAGTTTTCGTCCTTTACGAAGAGCCTCGTAAGCTCGCAGGCCTTATATGCGGCGATCCCTCCCGTGACGCCGAGGATTATATTTCTTTTTTTCGCCATAGCTAGATTTATCATAGATAATTTAAAAGGCGTTGTCAATCTATTTTGGGTTCTGAAATATTGGTAGAAAGACCGAGGGGTGATGAGGTTGTCTATATATGCCCCGGATATGTTTTAGGGCACGGCATGCCGTGCCCCTACGGAAGAGATGTCATTGATGGAGACATAATAGGGGTGGCTTGTGAACTGACCTTTTTCCAGTTTTGGATAGTTCCATTTAAATCTTCATGATTTATCATTAACAATGTTTTCAAGTCTACTTTCGACAAGAGACTCAACAATTGCTTTGAGTTCGGTATCATCCGATAGGATGTCAAAAGCATTGGATGTATTAAACTTTACAAACTCTCTGGCCTTTTTTAGCCTCGACAACATAGGAAGTATAATTTTTTTGTCGTGGTAAACATATTTACTAATATCGTCAACAGAAATAGCAAGACGATAACCTTTATCAGTACCAGAAATTATAATGCCTGAATCTCGTAATGAACCTATAATTTTAGTAAAAAATGTATGTTTTT
>CAZDOD010000074.1:0-9853 GCA_964506935.1 uncultured Thermodesulfobacteriota bacterium
GATTATTTCGTCAGGCTCATCATATCCCAAAATGCGTACTGCTTCCTTACCGCAATATTTGATCTCCCCTTCTATGTGTATGAATACACCAACGGGGACGCCATCTGCAATTACCCGAAATTTCTCCTCAGACCTCTTAAGCTCCTCCTCGGAGATCTTCCTCTTTGTGATGTCTCTGATCACCGTGACGATGTTTACCACTTTATCTCCTTCTAAGATCGGAATCTTTCTGGTCTCGGTAATAATACGTCTACCGCCTAGGAAATGCTCTTCTTCGGTTACTAGATCCTCGCCCGTTTCCATAACAAGTCTATATTCATCCGCTATCTTTGCCGGCAAAAAAGGAAAGGCCTCAAATACATTACTTCCTACGGCATCTTCTAAATCGAGTCCAATATCTTTCAACCAGTTTTTAAAGGATTCATTTATCAATGTGATATTGAGGTCACGATCCACCACGTGTATTGCATCCCCCATGTGATCCAGCACAAGGCGATGCCGTAACTCAGACTCGGCGGCGCCTCTTAAGGCCCTCCGATATTCGGTGATATCTAAAAACGAGGAAACTATGCCGACAAAATTACCATACCTGTCCCTGACCTGGTTTTGAGCCGTAGAAATGTTGAAGGTAGATTTGTCCTTCTTTATACCGATGATTTCTCCTTCCCAATAACCTTTTTCAAAGAATGCCTTTCTCGCCATCATTTCTTCATCTGAACTCATTTTGTAGAAGAACTCGCGTGCGTTTCTTCCTATGACCTCCTCTTCATTATCATATCCCCACATCTTAACCACGGCAGGATTAGCGTATCTTATGTTCAAGTCCCTATCGCCAATAACTATTCCCCCCAACGAATGCTCGACGGCCAGGGCTATTGCCGAGGCCTCCTCATCCTTGACTTTTCGGTCTATGAGCTCCTCAATAAGTTCATTGATCTCTTTTTTTAGGATTTCATTTTCATACCTGAGTCTTTCCAATTCATCCATGGCATCCTTCTTTCCCTAGAGAATTATTTGAAATTCTTATATCAAATATTCACCCTTAATTCAAACACTCTTTTTGTTTTAAAAGATAGTTTGTACAAAAAGATTTATTCATATCCATAACAAAAAATGTTAGATATATTATCAATAACTACTATTATCGCTGAACTCTTCCTATAAAAAACCTCAATTATTTTCTATGTCCATGTTAGATGTGGTTTGGGTGATCCTCACCGATTTTTTACTTGATTTGAATAAAAGGTAAAAGTTATAATTGTTTGGTGTAAAGAACGCTATATGTTAAAAAAGAGGGGCGGAGAGATTCTATGCTAATGAAAGAGAAAATATTCTTCGAGATACATAATAACCTTCCAAGAGAAGAATCGGGGAGGGATAAATACACGAAAAAGGCCTTCCGGATGCTTCCGAGACTCAATAATCCTCACATATTAGATATCGGTTGCGGCACGGGGAGACCGACACTTGAGCTCGCGAAATTGAGTAAAGGAGAGATAATAGGAATTGACATCCACCAACCTTTTTTGGATGAATTTGCAGGAGAGATCGAAAAGTCGGGGCTTTCGGATCGCGTCAAGGCGATAAATTGCTCCATGTTCGAGATGGATTTTCCCGAAAAAAGCTTCGACATCATCTGGGCCGAAGGGTCGATATATGTAATCGGCTTTGAGAGGAGCCTAAACGAGTGGAAAAGATTTCTTAAACCCGACGGATATCTAGCAGTCCATGACATGGTATGGTTACGTCCAAATCCCCCAAGCGAGATTTATGATTATTTAAAGAGGACTTATCCGGGGATAAATACCGTCGAAGAGAATCTGAAACTGATTACTAAATGCGACTATGGCCTTATCGGATACTTTACTTTGCCCGAGGACGCCTGGTGGCTTGAGTATTATTCACCACTCGAAAAGAGGATCGAAGTGCTCGGGAAAAAATATAGGAACGATCCAGAGGCGCTCAAAGTAATCGAAAGCGAAAAGGAGGAGATAGAGATGTACAAAAAGTACTACAAGTGGTATGGCTCGGTTTTTTTCGTTATGCAAAGGAGGAAATAATAAGGGGAGGATTAAAAACCCATATTTCTCATAATCATTTTTGGAAGGGAGGGCTGAATCGTTGAAAACGAGGAAAACAGCCGGCTTCCCTCATATCATTCAATACGAAGCAACTTTATTATCACATTTCAACTGAATTTTTAAGACGGCCCTTTTTATCCCCAAATGGAAGCATATCCAAAATTTGAATGTGTGGAACTTGCTGATTTACCTTCATCTAAAAGCACAGACTACATATTACCCCTGATCTCTTTTTGAACCTTTTTCAGCTCTTCCCAGAGCTTTTCCACCTTGCTCTTGGTCTCCTCTATCGAACCCTCATTGTTGATTGTAAAATCGGCGTAGCTTAGCTTTTCCTCTATCGATAACTGGGAGGAAAGGATCGTCTCGGCCTCCTCCTCACTGATGCCATCCCTCTTAGCCAGACGTTTTCTCATTTCCTCTTGAGGAACGTAGACCACCATAATCTTGTGAAATAGATACTGTAGATTGAGCTCGATCAAAAGCGGGACGACCACCTGTATAATGGCGTTTGGATCTGCCTTTGTTATTTCATCCACCTGTTTTAGGAACTCCACCTCTATTTGCGGGTGGATAAAGCTCTCGAGCTTTTTTCTTTTAACCATATCCTTAAAGACGATTCCCGAAAGCTTCTTTCGATCAAGTGTTTTATCTTTCTGCAGGATTTCTTCCCCAAAATAAGAAACTATCTGCTCCCATGCCGTTTTTCCGGGCTCGACCACCTCCCTTGAGATGACGTCAAAATCAATGATCGGCGCTCCCAGCTCTTTTAACATATCGGCAACCGTCGTCTTTCCGCTTGCGACCCCACCCGTAACCCCCAGAAGGAGGCGGTTGTCTTTTCCCCTGAGGCCGTCGAGCATCTCGATGCCGCCGTAGGCCATTGGAAATGCCGAGGTGACGTCGAGCTCGGCCCCGGCATAGCTTATGGGATAGCGTATCCCCCTCCGATATAGGGTCTCCATACCTCTCAATGCCTTCTCCATCAACCTCGCGGGAACGGCCATGACCATATCTTCGTCTTGGGCGTGTCCGTATCGGCGCTCACCGTAGCACGGGATCGTGAGCGAAGGTTTCCCCGTCAGGTAGCATCTCGCTATGGCGTCCGAACAGGATGACTCCCCGACACAGAAGAACTGCATCACCTCATAGTCCTCGAATTGTAAGGAGTTTATCAAGAGCATCATCTGGGCGGGATTGGCGTATATCAGGACGATATCGGGCTCAAAAGGCTTGTAGACGAGGGGGGCAAGTGCCACGGCTTCATACTTCCCCAGGGGGATTTTTTGTATCGACTCTTCATATTTTTTCCCGTCTTTTCTCGTCTTTACCCAAACGATGCTTCTGAATGTACCGTCCTTCATCAGATCAGGGATGTCACACATCCCCAGAATCGAAGGACACAAGGGACCGAGGAAGTCATCGACGTCTGCACCCACCGTCCAGTCGAAGTTTCTAACAAGGGTGATCAGTTGACACAGCGTAACCTTGTGGCGAAGCCTTCGTATAAATGGGATCTCGTCGAGCGCTTCCTTTTTTTCGAGCATCTTCACCGCCACCGGAAATGATTTGAGCCTCATCAAGAGCTCAATTCTTCTGACGAGCTTTTCCCAGTCCACCGTTTGTTTCACCTTTTTCCTCCTTCCTCTCTCGATCAATTCCAAAAATAGAGATTACAGTTCTAACCGTATTTTACTTTTTCCATAAATACCACGGGCGAAAAGTTCCCGTTTTTTAAGGCATCGACGAGATCTTTCTCACATTTGATCGCATCGAAAAACTGCGTTGCGTATACGCCCACCTCCGAGACATCGTGTGCATCGCTACCACCGGTCGCCTTGATACCGAGGCCAAGGGCGACCTTCGAGGCGAAGTCGTTCTCCCTTTGTGTGACCTTCCCATTTAGGACTTCTATCGCGTCAACGAGCTTCAAGAGGGGCCTTTCCATGGCTTTTTCGGGAGTCAGCCCGATATCGCCGACGTTGAAGGTGAGAAATCCCCTGAAGGGGTGTGCAGCGATCATAAAACCGCCCGCCTTTACGACTTCCTCTCTCAGGTCGTCAAGCTTTATGACACCCTTGATATCTGTGTCCATGCCGAAGACGAGCATATCCCCCTGATCCGTGATGATTTCATTTCCCCTCAATATCAAAAATCCATGTCTCTGTCTCAATTCCTCCACGTCGTCAGATTTCCAGACATAATTATGGTCTGTGAGGCAGATGCCGTCAAGGCCTATCCTTTTTGCCTCGGAAATCAACTGGTTGACCTCAGCGGAGCTGCACGGCGACGCCGGAAAGGTATGCGTGTGTAAATCTATTATAATCCCGCCCGGGCTTTTCTTCCTCTCCACCTCTTTTTGAATATTTTTACTTTGTGTGGACACTACTTCGCTCTGAGTAGACCGGGGGGCCGGAGGGTTTGAAGGTTTTTTCAATTTTCCGGCGAGAAATTCCTCAAATGTGAGCTCCGGATCTTCGGCCCTCTTGTCCTCCCACATCAAAAGCCACGCCGCCTCTTTAGCCGAGTGGCAGCACTCGAGTAGGAGGTTCGCATAATGCCGACACGCCTTACGACCGATAATCTTATGGACCTTTTGAGAAAATCCCTCTCCGATACGAAAACCAACTGCCTCATCGAGAAACTGGTCAGACCTCGGGCACTCAGGGGTCGTCCACCTGTTCCACCTCCCATCGATGGAGATAATCTCGAGATCCGACATCCTTACCTTGACATCGAGCTCCAGACTGTATACATCATCGTCGAGAATTCCAAAGACCATGAGCGTGTCGTGATCCATCCTCACGACTCTCACAAGCTTATTTCGCATATATTTCAGCATCTTCTATAAATCTCCTTTCCCTCCCTCGCAATCACAAGATCTTCAAAAAAACCTAAGTCGCAAGCTATTCGGGCGGCTCAATCCCCTCCACGATGGGGCTTCCGGGTGCAAACGCCGCGCATCGGTTATATAATCTTATATTCGCCTTGACCATCTCGGTAAATAACTCATTTGTGATCTCCTGGCCCTCCAAGCCTTTGAGCATATCCTTGTTCAAGGCAAGTATGATGCCGTGGCAGCATTCTTCAACCATGAACCTCAAATGCTTGCAGTCCGTCGATTCATCGAGAAGCCCCTTTATGATCTTAAGCATACCGGGGCCCACCCTGACACCGATGACCTTCTTTAGGGACTCGCCGAAATCGAGACATTCGGTTTTGAAGGTGCGACGAAGATCGGCCGTGGCACAGGTGATCTCGAGATCGGGAAGCTTGACCGTGATTTTGACCGTTGCATCCGTTAGGTTGTCTTGAAGGAGGCAGGTAGACTGGAGAGTCTCGTCATCGACCTTTTCGACGCTCGTACATCGGTTTCGCGAAAAACTAAGAACCTTCTGCATTGTAAAAAACTCCTACTTTTCTATCCTACATGAATCATCGATATATTTAGTGTAATATCGTTACTTTAATATAGGCGGATACTGAAGACGGGCAAAAAAGGCCATATCTAATCACTAAAAATTCCAAAAGGCACAAGATCGCAAATTCTAAATAGCTCTTTTAGATTTCGTTTGTGTGATTATTGTGATCTTTAGATGCTATCAATATCGAATAAAATGGTCGGGGTGAGAGGATTTGAACCTCCGACCCCCTGCTCCCAAAGCAGGTGCGCTAACCAGACTGCGCTACACCCCGTAGTCGAAATTCTACTATCCCATCGGATAAAAATCAAGGGGAATTCTTAACAGGCTTCCTTTGTCTTCTCCTTCGACTCCTATGGCCCGCAGGCGGCCTGAGGAGTCGCCTTATGGGATCGGAGTTGTCATTTGCCGGAGGCCACGTGGCGTCTGGGAAATGCCCGTAGGCCCTGCTTACTAAACCGAGGAGTTCAAAGACCTCGGGATTCCGCACCTTCTTCCTCAAATGGAATGGAGAGGAGCCCCTCTCTATAAGCTTGAGCATCTTCCATGTGAGGTAGAAGAGCTGCTTCATTGTATCAATATTTTTTTTCGATATCCCAATCTGCCTTGAGTATTCCACTAGATGCCTTTGTATCAATTGTGGGATATCCAGATATCCTCCGTCCTTTTTATTTTTGGCCTCATCCGCCAGTGCAAAAGCGGCGGGGAACATCGGGACAGAAAAGAGAAAGGGGGTGGACAACTCTCTTTTGGAGCCAATAAGGGCATCGAGCAAACCAAGGGACGATAAAAGAAACTCCTCTGTGATTTTACCTTTATCTATGGACTCCTGTATTGACGGAAAAAGCACCTTCAGGATGCCGTACTCTGAAAACAGCCTGAAAGATTCTTTCGATTTTCCGCTCTTTAAATCCTTCAATAGCTCCTCACCGATCCTCGCGGGGGGACAAAGGCCTATTTTATCGTACATCTCTTTTATAGCCGAACTCGTCGACTCACTGATAGTGAAACCGGTGCGGGCGGCGTGACGAATGACCCGTATCATACGCACAGGGTCCTCGGAGAACCTTACCTTCGGGTCTCCGATGATCCTTATAATACCGTCCTCGAGATCTCTTAAGCCCCCAACATAATCTATAATCGAAAAATCGGCGATATTATAGAAGAGGCCGTTGATAGTAATATCACGGCGGAAGGCGTCCTCCCTCGTTGTCCCGAATGTGTTGTCGCGGATTGTAGGCGCATCTCCATTTGACGCTTCGTCGTCGGTCTTCCTCCTGAAGGTGGTGACCTCTATGATCTTGTTCCCCTTAAACCTGATGTGGACTATTCTGAATCTTCTCCCGATAATGAGGCTGTTTCCGAAAAGGCGCTTTATCTCCCTCGGGCTGGCGTCGGTGCCCACATCAAAATCTTTCGGTTTTTTACCCAACAGAAAGTCACGCACGCTTCCACCCACAAGATAGGCCTGATAGCCGTGGTTGTGGAGGCGGTAGAGGACCTTAAGTGCGTCCCGGTCTATATATTTTCGGGATATGGGATGTTTATCTCTGGATAGGACTACTGGTTTTCGTGTCCTTTGAGCGGGAGATGTCCCTGTGATTTTTCTTACCTTCTCCCCGCCGAGAGTAAGAAATGATGTTATTTTATCGGTAAGCCTGCCCAAAAGTTTAAAATCAGAATAGGTTCACAAGAAATCAGCTCAGACCTCAACTCTTATCATACGATTAATATAATCGAAAAATTTCCTATTTGCAACATCTTTTTTAGGTAAAAGACCAGGGCTTCAGGTCTCCCTTACGACCATTTCTATACCCCTCCGATATGGCGGTTTTATTATACCCTTTTCCGTTATTATAGCGCTGATGTAACGATTCGGGGTTATATCGAAGGCGGGATTCAACACCTTTACATCGGGAGGTGAAATAAGGTTCCCCATTATGGTTCGAACCTCCATCGGGTCTCGCTCTTCTATCGGGATATCTTCACCTTTTAGGATGTTTTTGTCTATCGTGGATGTCGGGGCGGCGACATAAAACGGGATCTTGTTCTCTTTTGCAAGCACCGCGTGTGAATATGTGCCGATCTTGTTTGCGACATCCCCGTT
The DNA here is from genome assembly GCA_964506935.1 of uncultured Thermodesulfobacteriota bacterium. Taxonomy (GTDB): domain Bacteria; phylum Desulfobacterota; class Zymogenia; order Zymogenales; family Zymogenaceae; genus CAZDOD01. The sequence continues at coordinate 7,611 of CAZDOD010000074.1, forward strand.
TTTTGCGATCCTGTCGGCACCCGTGATGACCTTTTGTATCTTTTCTGTCTTGAGAAAATGGCCCGTCATGCCATCGGTGATCAGCGTTACATCTATCCCGTCTGCCAAGAGCTCCCACGAGGTCAGTCGGCTCCCCTGAAGCAGAGGGCGTGTCTCTGTGGCTATTACTCTTATTTCTTTTCCCGCCTCGATCGCCGAACGTATCACCCCCAGTGCCGTGCCGTAACCTGCCGTCGCAAGCGCACCGGCGTTGCAGTGGGTAAGGACGGTATCCCCCGATTCAAGTAGCCTTTCGCCCTCTTTCCCGATCATGATGTTCGCCTCGATGTCTTCCCGATAGATCTTTTCGGCCTCAAGCTCAAGGGCACTAGCGATCCCGTCGGGATCTTCGCCGGAGTTCCCTGCCACAAGTTCCATCCTATCAAGTGCCCAGAAGAGATTTCTCGCCGTGGGACGGGACAAAGCGATAAGGCCTGTAACCTCCCGAAATTTCAACAGGAAATCGTCTCTACCCTCGGCGGTTATGGCCCTGGCACCCAGTGCCGCCCCCATCGCCGCCGCCACTCCGATGGCCGGGGCGCCGCGAATCGCGAGATCCTTTATTGCACGTGCCACTTCGGATGGATTACTTAGCGTTATATAGGATACTTTAATGGGGAGCAATCTCTGGTCGAGGATCTCAATTTTGTCCCCCAACCACTTTATTGTATGAAAAGACATTGTGATTGGTGATTAATAAGAGTTGGTTTTGATAAATTTGATGGTGAATCCTTCTTTATACTTCTCGTCGAGTTTCTCTTTGAACTCCTCAAATATCTCATCCGCATTTTTCTCTGTGAGGAATTCCGGTCTCAAAATGAACTCTGGATTCTCCACGCTTCCCGTCATATGGAAGGGTATTGCGACTCGCCCCGTGGGGGTGTCGATAAGGGAGGGAATATATTCGGATTTTATTTCGAGGGCGAGGTTGTCGGATAAAAAGATATCTCCGTCGAAATTAACCAAGCCCTGAAGGTCTATCTCGCCCTTGGCCATGGCATCCCACTCCGATGATTTAAACGCAAGTGCCGAGGTCGAGAACTTTTTCCCGAAAAAGACAAAGCTCCCGCCTACTATCGTGAAGCTCGTGTCGAGAAACTCAGAAATGCCCTTATTGGGTATGAGACCGAGGGAAAGGAGTTCGGTACGCATACTGAAGGAAGAAATATGTCCTTCCTCAATCCTTGCTAGTCCCCCTCCCGAAAGATCCTTTAGTATTTCATCCAAGGTCTCCCCTTTGCCGGTAAAAGTCCCTTCAAAGGTGAGCATGCCGAAACATTTTTCATCATTTTTACTTATGATCCTCAGAAGTTTGTTCGCCATCGCATTTTTGATGCAGGCGTTGATGACCACTTCATATGGTCTAGTTGAAAGGTCAAGAAGGCCTTTTGACTTTACGGTCCCGCCGAAAATCTTAAATTTCAAATCCTCCACCCTGAAGATACTCTCCCTAACCTCGCCCTTGAGCACTACATTTTCAATCGGGACGCCATAGATAAAACCGGTTGAGACACTCGAGGTAAGAGCCCCGCAAAATGGAATCTCATCTTTAAACTCCTCCGGCTTGATGTTGATTCCCTTGGAAAGGATAAAATCCGATATTTCGAGGTTCATCCCCTTGAACCGAAGCACTTCTTTTGGGACTTCCCCCTCACTATTGCCCTCCTCACTATTGCCCTCCCCACTACTGCTCATATAAGTAACTTCGGCATCGACAAGCCCTATCTCTTTTATATCGGCTTTCTTCTCCCTTAAAGTGGGTATCGAGATACCCGATGAATTTGTAGGGGTGATGTTGTTGTTTTGTCGTCCCTCATATTCTCCGGAACCGATCGACGCTACGTTGAGCCTTCCCTCCTCATCTTCGATGATCGATATCTCCGAACCGACCAACTTGATGCTATCCATCACAAGTCTTCCGCCGAAAATTGGGAGGAGTTTTATTGAGATGATAATCTTTTTTGATTTCAGGAAAGGTTTTTCTGAGAATTCGGGATCATCGGCAATCTGCACATCTTTAAGGACGATCTCCGGCCCTTTTGCGAACCAGAAGCTCAGATCCCCCGCCCTCACGTCCCGCTTCAGCTCATTTGAAAACCAATCCTCTATATCCGCGAGGTAGAGGTCTTTATCCAATATCCTGGGGAGAAAGATGACGCCAGAAGCGATGAGCAAAGCAAAAAATGATAGTATGACAGCAAAAA
>CAZDOD010000074.1:9863-13055 GCA_964506935.1 uncultured Thermodesulfobacteriota bacterium
TTTAAGTAACTTTATCATTTCGTTTTTTCAGTCCCTTAAAAAAACGCCCCCCGCCTCCCCCCTGCCACCGATCACCTCCCCTTGCCTTCCCTCGAAAATGGGCTTATTTCTATTCCTTCAGCTTTTCTACTAAAATATCGTTTACCATCTGTGGATTCGCCTTCCCCTTCGTCTCCTTCATGACCTGACCCACAAAAAACTTCAAGAGCTTCTCTTTTCCTGCCTTATAATCTTTTGCCTCTTTAGGATTATTTGAAATGACCCTTGTGATTGCCTCCTCGATCTCGCCTGCGTTCGTTATCTGAACGAGTCCCTTTTCTCTTACGATATCTTCGGGGCTCTTTTGGGTCTTATACATCTCGGAGAACACGGTCTTTGCGATCTTCCCGCTTATCGTTCCGTCCTCGATAAGGCCGATAAGCTGTGCCATCGCCTTGGGGGATATGGGGGAGTCTTGGATGTCTATCTTGTTTTCCTTCAGCTCTCTCATAAGTTCAACCATGATCCAGTTGCTCGCGAGCTTGGGTGCTGCACCGGCCGAGACCACCGCTTCGAAGTAGTCGGCTATCTCGCTTTCGGTTGTTAGGACAGACGCATCGTACCTCGGGAGATTGTAGTCCTTTGTAAAACGCTCGACCTTCTCACCCGGTAGCTCCGGCAAATCCTCTCTTACCTTCTCTATCCATTTTCTATCGATCTTCAGCAATACGAGATCTGGATCGGGGAAATATCGGTAGTCGTGGGCCTCTTCCTTCCCCCTCATGGATTCCGTGATGTTTTTAGGCTCGTTCCAAAGGCGTGTCTCCTGGATGACCTTGCCACCTTCTTTTAAGACCTCGGTCTGTCTATAGATCTCATATTCAAGGGCATGCTCAACGTGCCTGAACGAGTTCATGTTCTTGAGCTCGGTCCTCGTCCCGAATTCTTTCGCCCCCTCCGGCATTACCGAGACGTTGGCATCGCATCGAAAGCTCCCCTCCTCCATGTTTCCGTCGCATACTTCGAGATAGCGGAGGATGCTCCTGAGTTTACGCAGATATTCGCCCGCCTCTTCGGGGGATTTTATATCGGGCTCGGACACGATCTCGAGAAGCGGAACGCCCGTCCTGTTTAAATCTACGTAGGATACGGGCGCCCTCTCATCGTGAAGGAGCTTTCCGGCGTCCTCCTCCATGTGTATGCGGGTTATTCCGATCTTCTTTTTCGTCCCGTTTTTATCTATCTCGATGTAACCGCCGCGTGCAAGGGGGAACTCATACTGGGAGATCTGGTATCCTTTGGGGAGGTCGGGATAGAAGTAGTTCTTCCTTGCAAACTGGGAGGTGGCGGCGATCTCGCCGTGGGTGGCGAGGGCCGCCCTTATCCCGAACTCAACGACTTTCTTGTTTAGGACAGGCAAAACCCCGGGCTGGGCCGTACATACAGGACAGATTTGTGAGTTGGGCTCTGCTCCGAACTCCGCCGAACAGCCACAGAAAATTTTCGAGCCGGTGAGGAGCTGGGCGTGAACCTCAAGACCGATAACGGCTATATAATTCATGACCCTTTAATACTTCGTCTATTTGTTAGAGTATTTTATAAAGATTTTGAATTATACCAAATTATCGATATGGATGTTATCTTTTTCAATCTAAAAATAATTAAATTTTTTTAATTAGAGAGGCGGGGAAATTAAAAATTGAAATACAAGTTCCAATGTCGAGAAGATAGAAAAAAAGCATACACTATCTCATTGACCGAATATTTATCGTTTCGTATAATGTCTGCCAAAAAGATTTTTGTTGTGAATCCGTACTTTAAGTTGAGGTCAGAATCTTTATTTTCTGGCCTGACAAAGGAGAAGAGAGTGATGAAATCAGAGAGGTACAAAATAGGATGGGAAAAATTAGCGGAAATCGACGGGGAGCAAGGTGAAAGAGTTGTAGAAGCCCTAAAAGATATTTCCCCGGAGTTCGCTGATTTGTTAATAGAGTTTCCTTTTGGAGATGTTTACAGCCGTCCGGGATTGGATTTAAAATCCAGAGAGATAGCAACTTTGGCAGCCTTGACCGCTATGGGAACGGCAAGCCCCCAATTAAAGGTACATATTCATGGGGCGCTAAATGTTGGATGCACACGTACGGAAATAATTGAGGTTATGATACAAATGGCCGTCTACGCAGGTTTCCCGGCCGCTCTAAACGGTCTTTTTGCCGCAAAAGAGGTGTTTGACGAGCGGGAAAACAAGGTAAATAACCAGGTCTAATTGGGTGTTTGAGATTGAGGGTATCTATCAAGATATAGGTATCATCAAAGACTTAGAATAAACCGAGATGTCTCTGATTATTGTTTCATGATCGATATTTCATGGGCAATTTTTACTTTTAAAAACTCAATTTTATTTCAACATCGTGTAGCCCGGTGGAAGCTCAAAGAGAGAATCTTTAAGGGCGCAGATTTTGATGTTCTTATATTCCTTGGTCAAACGATAGCCACTTTTCTCAAGCTCCATTTTTATGGGGTAGTCAAGTTCCTGTGCGTGATAGATGGTGAGTTTCCCCAATGAAGTGTCGTGAAATCTATAAAGATAGATATCACACAACATCCCGGCAATCGTCTGCGTCCCAATAAATTCTTTCGTGGCGATTTCATTGAGATTGCGATTCAACTCGACAACAATGTAATCATCGCTCATGTAGTTCCATAATTCCGAATACAACTCGCTGTTTGGATAAATCGTCCATTGAGCGCCGAAATCACCAGGATAGATGATTATCTCTTCTCCAGTCTCCGTTTTTAGCTCGTATCGGACATTTGTGTCTTTGACATACACAACTCCATCGTATATTTTTCCGTCTTTATCCACAATAACATCGGCTTTGAATTCAGCGCACCATCCCCAAGATGTCAAAAAAGTCATCGTCATAAAGACAGAAAGCATTATGCAAATACTTGTCTTTGAGATTCTTCGGTTCATATTTCTTTGCTCCATTCGAAAATTTGACTAATTATATCATATATTAAATTTCTGAGAGTGTAAAAAAAGAGGGGGGTCTGAAAAAAATTAGGCTCTAAGCCGTAACGAGGCAAAAAACTAATTTTCAGCTTTTAATAAACCGAGAGTTATACAGGTTCTATACGGCAAAAAGGAAACCCCCTTCCCGCCCAAATAGATAGCAAGATTTTAAAGGCTTAATAGATAAATCACAGATT
>CAZDOD010000075.1:0-12757 GCA_964506935.1 uncultured Thermodesulfobacteriota bacterium
TATTATGTTCAGAAATTCCGAAGAGAAGCTGTCCATTTCTGTCGCCATAACCTTTATCTTACTAATATAATAATTATAGGCCATGACGGCGGGTATGGCCGCAAAGAGTCCGAGGGCGGTGGCTATCAGTGCCTCCGATATCCCGGACGCCACCACACCTATACTCGCCGAGCTCTTGACCCCTATCCCGCGAAAGGCGTTCATTATTCCCCAGACCGTTCCAAAGAGGCCGATGAATGGACAGGTACTTCCCGTCGTGGCGAGAAACGTTAGGTGGCTCTCAAACCTCGTGATCTCTTCCATAATGCTCTTTTTGAGCACGCGGTCGATGCTCTCAGCAGCGAGGGGGCCGTTTCCTGTGCCGTCGGTATTCTTAATATGTGGATTTCCGATTTCATCGAAAGAGGGCGGCTTTTTCCTCGACGATGAGATGACCCTGTTGAATTCGAGATACCCCGCCCTGAAGACAAAGGCGATGGGGCTTTTTTTGTATTGCCTGGCCTCTTCATAGAGGACCGAGAGCCTCGGATTCGTCCAGAAGGTCCTTAGGAAACTCCTCGTCTGAGACCGCGCCCCCATGAAAACAAAATATTTATAGAGGATGATTCCCCACGAGACCACGGAAAAAAATATCAGGACAAAGAGCACGCCCTTTACCACCGGGCCGGCATTGGCGATGGTCTCAAAGGCCTCAACGCCCCTCCCCCCTCCGGAAAATAGTTTTTTAAGGCCCTCGAAAATGTCCAAGACCACCCCTTTCAAATATAGTACAAATTAAAGTAAATTATATTTCATTTTATTTAATTTTATATTCAGTGTCAACAGGATTGTTCATCGAAAACTACAATCAATATCCTGCAAGAGAAAAAATATCCCTTCTTCCTATATATTTTTCTCATCCTTCAGACTATTTTGGGTAAGCCTCTATTACTAGAGACATCGAAATTCTAAAAAAGTTTTCGCTTGTGTTCAAATTAAAACTCATCGTTTTTTTCGTCATCATTTTCATTATTTTCTTGACATAATATAGGGGATATAAGTATACTACATCTTGTATCTCAAATTATACCACACACAAAATAAGTGCGAAATAGCTACAAAATAGCCAAAATTGAAGTTCTTTCCCATCCTAAGTCTTTCTTAAAAACTCACATGCAAACGTGAGTAGGCGTATTTATGTTACATTTTTTCCGCACAGGTTTTATCATGGATACATCAAACAAAAACACATCCTCAAAGAAAACTGGCGACCTGGGCAACGGCGAGCTTTTTCCTGATCTGGATACCTCCCCCAAGACTGAAGATGAATTCGATTCCTCAACAGACCTCATCAGCGAGAAATCGTCCCAAGACGAAGAGGCGATTGATGTCGAAGAAGACCCGACTCCGCCATCAGAAAAGGAGGAGGGGGAAGTCGAGGTAGAGATGGATGTAGGCACAGAGGTGGAGGTAGACACAGAGGTGGAGGTAGACACAGAGGTGGAGGTAGACACAGAGGTGGACATCCTTACGCCTGACGCACAAGATGAAACCGCTTCCGAAGAGGCCGATTCTAATACTTCCTACCCGCTTGAGAGGGAGGCCGTAGATGAAATCCTCGAAGACATAAAGCATCTTGAGTCGGTCTCAGACGATGAAGGTCTCGACGATTTCCCCACCCCGATCCTCGACGGTAACGCAATTACGGTCTTGGAGCGACGGTATCTCAAAAAGGACGACGATAGAAATCCGATCGAGGAGCCTATGGACATGTTCCTGCGCGTGGCGAGAAACATAGCCGAGGTCGAGCTGATCTACGACCAGAAGGCTGATGTGAATCAACTCGCCCGAACCTTCTACAACCTCATGGCGTCCCTCGATTTTGTCCCCAACTCCCCGACCCTGATGAACGCCGGCAGAGAGCTTCAGCAGCTCTCGGCGTGTTTCGTAATTCCGGTCGAGGACTCGATGCAGAGCATCTTCGAGGCCGTCATGCACACCGCCCTCATCCACAAGAGCGGCGGCGGGACGGGTTTTTCTTTTTCGAGACTTCGCCCCCAAAACGACCACGTGAGAAGCACCAAGGGTGTATCGAGCGGGCCTATATCATTCATGACCGTGTTTGACGCCGCAACAGAAACTATAAAGCAGGGGGGAACGAGGAGGGGCGCAAACATGGGAATCCTCAGGGTCGACCACCCCGATATCTTGGACTTCATCCACTGTAAGGAAGACCAGAAGAAGCTGAATAATTTTAACATCTCGGTGGCCATGACCGAAGAGTTCATGGGCGCCCTAAAGGACGATGACTGCTACGAGCTAAGAAACCCGAGGACGGGTGAGGTGGTCGATGTCCTCAAGGCGGGTGATGTCTTTGACGATATCGTGGAGATGGCGTGGAAGAACGGCGAGCCGGGGATCATCTTCCTCGACCGCCTCAACAAGGACAATCCCACCCCGAACGTCGGGGAGATCGAGGCCACAAACCCTTGTGGCGAACAGCCGCTCCTCCCCTACGAATCGTGCAACCTCGGCTCGATAAACCTGTCGCACATGGTCACGGAAGACGGGAAGGTGGACTTCGATAAACTCGGTAGGGTAACCGACGAGGCCGTACATTTTCTCGATAACGTCATCGACGCGAACAATCATCCCCTGCCCGAGATCGCAGAAAAGACAAAGGCGAACAGAAAGATAGGCCTTGGGGTCATGGGTTTTGCCGAGATGCTCATAAAGAGGGACATCCCGTATAATTCAGACGAGGCGTTGGATGTGGCAGAGGAAGTTATGAGCTTTATCCAGAAGCGCTCGAAAGAGGCTTCGATCAAGCTCGCCCTTGACAGGGGCTCGTTTCCTAACTTCTACGGGAGCAGATTGGAGAGCGAGGAATATCCCATGATGAGAAACGCCACCACGACCACCATCGCCCCCACGGGGACTATCAGCATCATAGCGAACACAAGCTCCGGAATAGAGCCCCTCTTTGCCCTCTCTTTTATCAGGCACGTCATGGACGACGACGAGCTCCTTGAGGTTAACAGATTATTTAGTGAGAGGGCCAAAAAAGAGGGATTCTATTCGGATGAGCTTATGAGGGAGATCGCCGAGAAGGGGAGCCTCAAGGATATCGAGGGGATACCCGAACATATAAAAGAAGTCTTCGTTACCGCGCATGACATCTCCCCCGAGTGGCATGTTTGGATGCAGGCGGCGTTCCAGAAGTACACAGACAACGCCGTAAGCAAGACCGTGAACTTCGCCCAGGACGCAACCCCAGAGGACATCAGGAAGGTCTACGAGCTCGCCTACAGGCTGGGGTGCAAGGGTGTTACGGTTTACAGGGACAAGAGCCGTGAAGCTCAGGTGTTGAACATCGGAAAGGTAAATCGGGAGAAGGCCGCCGTTGATATTGAGGAATTCGAAGATATTCAAGAATTTGAAGAAATAGAAAAAATTGGAGAGGAGGAGCCTGAGGTAGTGAGCTCGCATAAACTTAAGTCCCCGAGGTCGAGGGCCGATGTGACCTGGGGCACCACGAGAAAGATGAAGACCGGCTGCGGTGCCCTTTACGTTACGATCAACGAGGACAAGTACGGCATTTTCGAGATCTTCGCCCAGATGGGAAAGGCCGGCGGGTGTTCCGCCTCCCAGAACGAGACCACCGGAAGGCTCATATCCCTTGCTCTCCGCTCGGGCATAGAGGTCAAAACAATCGTCAAACAACTCTCAGGAATCCGCTGTCCCTCCCCGATATGGGCAAATGGGACACAGATACTCTCTTGCTCCGATGCCATCGCAAAGGCGCTGAAAAACTACATCGAGGATAAAAGCAATCCAGACATGATAGTATCATTTGATACCGACGAGTCGCTGAGGTCGATCCTGACCTGTCCCGACTGCGGCTCGACAGTGGTGCACGAGTCGGGATGTGTGACGTGCACCGTTTGTGGATTTTCGAAGTGTTGATGGGAGGGAAGTCTTTTTAGATTTTCTTGTAAAAGCAAGATAAGCACTGAATTTGTTGATTTAATAGCATACATAACTAAACAATTTACTCGACCATTTATTTTTTAGGAGGCATTAAAATGGCAAAAAAGAAAGTGACGAAGGATAAGGCGCCGGCAAAAAAAGCGGCCAAGGCACCGGCAAAAAAGGCGGCTAAGGCGCCAGCAAAAAAGGCGGCTAAAAAGCGGTGAAGAAGGTTGCGAAGGATAAAAAGGGATAGGACTTATAATTTATATGGAGGCACCAAAATGGCAAAAAAGAAGGTGACGAAGGCTAAGGCGCCGGCGAAAAAGGCGGCTAAGGCCCCGGCAAAAAAGGTGGTGAAAAAAGTTGCGAAGGATAGAAAGGGCCTGAGGCTTATATCTTCTGTCATACTCGGTACTATATTCGGAATCATCTGCTGGCTCGGGATCACCTACTCCCCCTTCGGGGGATTTCAAATGACGACCGCTGTAATACTGGGCACTATACTCAACCGCACTTTGATAGGTTTCTGCATCGGCATCTCGAACTGGAAAAATATGAACTACCTAGTCCACGGCCTCTTAATGGGTCTTCTCGTTACGATCCCGCTTTCAATCTTTCCGCTGGTGGATGGTCAGATACTGATGGGCTTTGTCTCTCTCGAGATCGCGGGCGCAGTCTATGGTCTCTTGACCGAGCTTATCGTCACAAAGCTTTTGAAGGCACCGATTGCGTAAGAATTTTTAATTTCATCCCAAGGGACAAAAAGAGTTGCGGGGCTTCGTGCCCCGCTTTTTTTTGAAAAAAATGCCGCTCTACCTGTAAACTCCATGAAAATTCTTCCCTTATCGAAGCTATCTGTTATAATAGAAAACAGTGTTACAAAAAGCGGCGTCCATGTTCTGATACAAAGGGCGAGATTTTTACGGAAATTTTTATGATATATGCGGATATCTATATATGAAAAAAGGGGATTCCCCTTTTCCCGCCACAATAAAATAATTTAAAGACAAGAGATTGAAATTTTTTCATCGTTGAGGCATATTTAAGAAATATTTGTATAGCGAGATTAAGGAGACAAAAAATGGCGGTCAAGCTTGTGACGATTAAGGAGGACATCCTAAAGGACAATAATGAGATGTCAAGGCTCCTTAGGGATAAGTTCAAAAAGGAAAAGACCTTCGTCGTAAACCTGATGTCGTCCCCCGGTGCGGGAAAGACATCGACGATACTTGAGACTCTGGGTCGGCTGGGGGGCAATATCAAATCAGCCGTTATCGAGGGGGACATAACATCCACAGTCGACGCCGATAAGCTGGACGCCGTGGGGGTCCCCGTGCTACAGATAAACACAGGGGGCTCGTGTCACATCGATTCGGCGATGATCGAGCAGGCGATCTCCGACTTCGATACATCCCCATACGATCTCATCATCGTCGAGAACGTCGGAAACCTAGTCTGCCCCGCCGAGTTCGAGGTCGGCGAAGATATCAGGGTGATGATACTATCCGTCCCCGAGGGACACGACAAGCCCAAGAAGTATCCCCTGATGTTTATCGAGACCGAGGCGTGCCTCCTCAACAAGATCGACCTCATGCCGTATACGGATTTCGATGCAAAGGAGTTCAGAGAGAACGTAATGGCCCTGAATCCTAAGACCACGATATTCCCCCTCTCAATGAAGACAAAAGAGGGGGTTAGTGACTGGGTCGATTGGCTGAGGAAAAAAATCAAGGAGAAAAAAAGTGGATAATAGAGAGATTTACGAGAAACTGAGGGAAAAGCTCTCGGTAACCCCGATGGGCGTCCCGGATGGTGACGATTTTCTGGAGATACTCTCCATCATCTTCACGCCGAAAGAGGCCGAGCTAGCTTTTACAATACCTTTTATGCCGACAACACTCGGCGATATCGCATCTTCGGCCGGGATCGATGAAAAGGAGGCACACGAGATCCTTTCCGGCATGGCCGACAAGGGCGTCGTCTACACCTTCGACTACAAGGGGACGCCGATGTTCATGATGTTTACCGTAATCCCCGGCATCTTCGAGTTTCCGATTATGAAGGGGACGCTCGATATCGACTATGATAGACTGTTGGCCCTTTGGAGGGGGTATCATAAAAAGGGATGGGGAAAGAAAGGCGATCCGATAGGCTCCCCGATACCGCTCGGGAGGGTGCTCGCCGTCGAGGAGGAGATAGTCTCAAAGAAGGATGTCCTCCCGACGGAGCTTGTATATAAATATATAGATGAGGCGAAATATATCTGCGTCGGCGAGTGTGCCTGCAGGACGGTCGTTGGAGACTGCGACTCCCCGAAAGACGTATGCATGGGTCTCGGATATGGGGCGAAGTTCCTGGCGGAGAAGGGTATAGGACGCCTTATCGACAAGGAGGAGGCGAAGGAGATCGTAAAGAGGGCGCACAAGGCCGGCCTCGTTTCCACCGTCGACAACAACAACGCCAACGTATCGATGCTCTGCAACTGCTGCCCGTGCTGCTGCGGCCAGCTTACGGTCGCGACAAAGCACGGCCGCTATGACCTCCGCCCCGTAGGGGCGTTTGCGGCCGATGTGGCCGAAGACCTGTGTATCGCTTGCGGCACGTGTGAGGATATCTGCCCGATGAAGGCGATATCGGTAGATGACACGGCCGCTATCGATCTTGAAAGATGTATCGGATGCGGCCTTTGTGTATCGGAGTGCTCCGAGGAGGCGATATCGCTTGTGAAGCGGACGCCTCCGCCCAAGGTCTACGATGACATAAGGGATTGGTCTATGGCGGCGGTGACGGCGAAGGGAACGGCCGAGGGTTTTATGAGTGAGCTGACCACAAAGGGAAAGGGAACAAAGAAATAGATGGGAAAGCATGACACTCTCGACAGGATCATCCATCCAAAATCGATCGCCGTCGTCGGGGCGTCCAATACGCCCGGAAAATTTGGGTGGCTCTACCCGAAGGCACAGATGGCGATGGGTTATAAGGGGAGATTCTATCCGGTAAACAACCACGACAGTGAGATCCTCGGACTCAAGGCATATCCTTCGCTAAGCGACCTCCCCGAGGTACCCGACCTTGTGGTCTTTACTGTTCCGGCGCGCTTCGTCTCGGGATATCTCGAAGAGGCGCTAAAACTTGGTGTCCCGGGGGCGATTGTGATGTCGTCTGGCTTCGGTGAGGAGGGGGGCGAGGGTGAGAAGATGGAGCTCGAGATAAAGGGGATAGCCGAAAGGGGGATTCGAGTCATAGGCCCGAACTGCTTCGGAACCTATTCCCCGAGGGCCGGTATTACGATGATACCCGGCTCGAAATTTTCAAAAGAGGAGGGGCCGGTCGGATTCTTTTCCCAGAGCGGCGGTCTGATGGCCGACCTCGGCCAGATGGCGACGAGCCGGGGCGTGAGATTTTCGGCTGCGGTCAGCTACGGCAACGCCGTCGATGTCGACGAGATGGATCTGTTGGAATACTTCGCAAACGACAAGAACACTAAAATCATCGGCGCCTACATAGAGGGTGTAAAACACGGGAGGGGGTTTTTCGAGCTCCTCGGGGATGTCGCAAGGAAAAAGCCCATTGTGATATGGAAGGCGGGCTCGACCCCTGCGGGGAGGAAGGCGGCGATGAGCCACACCGGCTCTATGGGGGGTGAGCTTGCGATCTGGGAGAGTATGCTGAAACAGACGGGCGCCACTATCGTTCGGGGGCTCGAGGAGATGCTTGATATACTGATGGCGTTTATCTACATTTATCCCAGAGGTGGAAGAAACATCACGATCGTGGGGGGCGGTGGCGGCTTGGCCGTCGAGTCGGCCGACCTTGCATATTCCAGCGGGTTATTCCTCCCGCCGTTTTCCCCGGATGTCCAAAACAGGATTGGAAAGCTCCTTCAAGGGGCGGGATCAAGCCCGACAAATCCCATTGACGCCGGAAACCCGGTCGTGCATCCATCTACCATCACCGAGATGATGAGGATAACCGCAGATATCGACGAGATAGAGGCCATATTCGTCGTCCAGCTCCTTTTTCACATCCACTCGATGCTTAGGAGTGTCTCGAACATGGAAGACAGGCCTCTTTCGGAATTTGCCTACTACCCCGAGCTTGCAAAAGGAGTAAAGGAGATAATCGAAAAGTATAAAAAGCCTGTAATCGGGGCTTTTCCTAACACGAGCACGTCGGAGGTAGCCGAGGACATCGAGCTCGAGCTTGAGTGGAGGAAGGCGAAAAAAGCGTTTTTGGATGTTGGGGCCGCCTTTTACCCGACGATAGAGAGGGCGATGTCTGCGCTATCGAAGGTGGCGGCCTATAAGGAGTTTCTCGAGGGCGGGAGTTCCGGGAAAAATTTCTCCTCAAAAAAAGAAAGAGCGGCAGATTAGTCGTGAGTGTCATTGAGCGGGAAAAGACCATAAGGCAAGAGATCATCGAGCTCCTCAAACTTCGGCCCGTAACCCCTCTTGATATCTCCGGGCTTCTGGGTGTATCGGAGAGGGAGGTCTCCGAGCACCTGCATCACGCCATCGCCTCGGCATCCCGAAAATACAAGATCGAGATTACCCCCGCGGTCTGCAAGTCGTGTGGATTTATCTTCAAAGACAGGAAGAAGACGAAAAGGCCGTCGCGGTGTCCTATGTGCAAAGAGGAGCGGATAGAAGACGCCTCATATTTTATCAATACAAATCCGAGGAATAAATAGGTTCAGATTTCTTATATAATAAATCGACCTAACCCACTAAATCTAAAAGTATCTCCTACTCTATCTCAATAGACTTTACCGTAAACTCCCTCCCGGCGATGAGTTCGCTCCCCTTCTCGGAGCAGTCGGGGCAGTTAAAATTCATCTCCTTTTTGTAGACGACAAAGGGCTTTTTACATTTTTCACACATCACGGTGATCGGGACGCGCTCGATGACAAGCTTAGCATCCTTTGCGATCGTGTCCTTTGCGAGGTAATCAAAATACCTCTGCACCCACTCGTCGATTAGATCGGTGAGGTCTCCGATTACGAGATATATCCTGATTACTCTCTTGGCACGGTTTTTTTCGGCGTGCCTTACGGCTATCTTCAAGATCTCTTCTGTGATGGGTAGTTCGTGCAATTAAATCACCCTGTTGGGGCATAAATCGTGTTTAAAAAAAGCGTCGATATTCAGACGATTGAATTCTATATAGAAAGGATAATCGAAAAATGGCGATATGGCAAGGCGAAAAAGGAGGCGGCGATTACAGGCGGGGATGTCTCCATATCAAGACCCCCCCTTTTTTCGCCTTGTACCGAAATAGACAACATAGCCGCAGTCGTCCGGGAGCCAGTCGAATCGTTTTATCTTATCCGGAGTGAGTTTTATGCAGTCCTTTTCCGCCTCAAACCTGTTTTCGTAGACCTTGCATAGTTTCGTGTCGAGGTCGAGAAACCTGCACGGTGTTTTTTTGATGAGCCTGTCGTTTTCGTCGACGAGCTTGTCGTAGCAGCAGGCGCCGCACCGCCTGCAGATTTTTTCCCACTCATCAGAGCCGGGGTGTATGTCGGTCTTGACCTCGGATTTGTCCCTTTCGGGTTTTCCTCTTAAAAAATTCAGCGAAATTTTCATCTTAGCCATTTTTCTTTGAGCATCTCGTGAAACATCCTGTCGAGCCGGGCGTTGTTTTCGGGCGCCGCCCCGAAGACCTTCTCCCAGACGTCCTTTCTCTCCATACACAGGTAAATGAAGATGCCGGGGGATTCTGTGAAAATCGCCCCCGCAACCTTCCTATACATCTTCACCCTCAAGGGCTTCAAATATCTCATCTTGCTGTCGTCACCGGGAAACGATTCGGCGCATACGATCTTGCTCTTCGGGTGTCTTTCCCTTATGATTTTTTCGAGGGATGGGGGATAGCGAAGCGTCCCGAGGCTTATCCACAGGATTTTTCTCGGATCGACATAGTCGAAGATCGCCCTCGCGATATCCCGGTATTCCACTTCCCAATTATCGAAATATATGATCGGGTCGAAGTGAAAGCCGATGAAGTACCCCGCCTCCGACGCCCTCCTCGCGGCATCGAGCCTCCGGTAAACGTCCGGGGCGCCACCCTCCTCGGATTCGGCCTGAGACGGGGCGTTGAGCGACCACGAGATGATCGTCTTCCCGTTGTGATCTATCCCGAGGACCGGGTCTATCCGGTCGCTCTTCGTCTTGAGCTCGAAGATAACGCCGTTTTTCGTCGAAAAAAACTCGACGAATGTCTCGGCGAATCGTGTTACGTCGTCGAGGTAAAAGCTGTCGGCGAGCTCTCCCGTCCCGACTCGATAAATATATTTTCTGGGTCGGGAGAGGATTCTTTCAATTTTTTCAAAGGTGTCCTCGATATTTACGTTGATAACCGTCCCCGGTGCGTTTATATACCCCTTGAGGATGCAGTATGTGCACCCGATGTCGCACCCCAAGACCTGATTTATGACGTGGTAGTTGCAGCAGATGTGGTTTTTCGTCCCCGGGCACCTTTTGACCAACCTCCCCTCGTGCCGGGTTAGGATGAGGGTGTCTTCGTATTCATCCCCGTTGGATTTGATCTTTTGGATATCCGTGACCGGGATTATCTCCCCGCTCAAATTCGAGAGGATCCTCCGTGAGACCGGATGATCCTCGATCTTTTTATCGATGTATATCTTTTTAAAACCTTCCAATATCTTATATCATCTCCAAAAGCTTATTCATCTCTTCGCTTCCTGACGCCTCGATGAGGAATTTCCCCATCTCTTTTAACCCTTTCGTGTCCCTGAAGTTTATTTTGAACTCCAACGTGTCCCCCTCGAAGTATGGCGTATGGCTGATCTTTGCACTTTTGGGGATTTTCAAGTCCTCCACCGATTTTTCGAACTTTCGCTCGAGCTCATCAAGCATCGGATACCTCAGCCTTCTTATCGTCCCACGCAATTTTTCTCCCTTCTCATTTTGCGATAGGTTTTCATCATTTATAATGGATTTGATCTCGTCATTTTCCAAGATTGCCTCGACGCTCGCATCGTCCCTTGTGGTCAGGTCGGATAGGAGATTTAAGACCTCGACCGCCGCCCCCGTGCCGAAATGGGCGCTCGATATTAGCTTTGCGATCTGTCTCCTGTCATTCTCCCCGAAATCGAACCATCGGGCGAGGACTTTCGTCGGGTATCTCCTGTTGTGGGCGAGGGCTTTTATCTCATCTGTTAGCTCAGAGATTGAAAGGAGCTCCTCCAAGATCTTCTTTGACGGCGGAAGGTTAAGGAGGGGGAAGAAATCCCTTATGACTTCGTCCTCATCAATTCCTAAGTCACGAACAAGACGGCTGATGATCCACGACGCCTCAACCGCCGTGTAGTCCCTTTCGGGGAAGTTATCGACAAGACTCATGGTCATGGTGCATCTGTCTTCGATGTTATCATCATATACAAGGGCGGGAACTTCATTCACCCCGGCGTTTTTTGCAGCCGAGACCCTCTTTCTCCCCGAAATGATGGTGTAATAATCGCCCCTTTCAACGAGTCTCACGGGATTTAAGAGGCCAAACCTCTCTATCGAGTCGGCGAGGGCTTCGAGATCTGCTTTCGAGACCCCATCAAAGGTCACATCATAGTCTCTGACACCTGTGTCTATTTTTTCTATCTTCACCGTCGAAAAGACGGGCGTTTTATTTGTCATCTGAAAGCTTCCTCTCATATTCTCTTATTTTTTCATCATAGAGGTTCACAATCTCCTTGTTTACCCTGTTTTGTGCCCCTTTTCGGATTATCTTTGATTTTTTTATTATCTCGCGGATGACCGCCTCGATCCTGTCGTCACCTTCGAGATTGTCGTTTAATATCTTTTCGAGGGCGTAGATTCTGAGGATGTCCAACCCCCAGTATTTTTTAGAGAGCTGATCATCATGCCCGCCGTATTTTATGATCAGCGGCTCATCGATGAAGTAAACAGGGTGTCTTGAAGTGAGCCTCAGCCACATATCGTAATCTTCGCACGCAAAAAGGTTCTCGTCAAATAGCCCTATCTCGTCGAAGACCTCCCTTTTTATCATCACCGAAGACGGGCTGATGATCACGAGCGGGAGGGATTTTAGGAATATGTCGCCGGAGTATTTTTTGTGCTTATTTCTCGGATTTACCCTCTTTTGGTTCCTTATCCAGATCTCATCAGTATGGCAGACGGCGTGTCCCAGCTCCATGACCTCGATCTGCCGCTCGAGCTTTTCGGGAAGCCATCTGTCGTCGGAGTCTAAAAAGGCGATGTATCTCCCGCGTGATTCACCTATCCCCCTGTTTCGTGCGCTCGAAACGCCCCCGTTTTCCTTCTTGATATATTTCGCCGAAGGGTGATTTTCCCTCACCCACACCTCCGTACCGTCGGTCGATCCGTCGTCGACTATGATCAGTTCAAAGGAGCTGGAGGTCTGCTCAAAGACGCTCTTTATCGCTTCGGGCAAAGCCCAGAGGCGGTTGTAGGTTGGGATTATTACGCTGACTTTTGGCGACGAGCATTTCACATATAGATTCTACTTTTCCTCTATTTCTATGTCAAGGAGCGAAAAGCGGTATATAAAAAACACAAAAATATCTTGTTTGTCTATTCCAGTTGTTGACAACATGAGGCGTCTGTCATAAAATAGCACAAAAGGCATTTAGTATTAAGGAAACGGTTTATGAAAAATCTTGTAAGGGATCTCACTTTTGTTGTTTTACTGATTTTGGTGCTTTCGTGTGTCACCTACTGTAAAAGGGAGGCTTCCGATAAATCCAATTTCACCATCATCTATTCCAACGATGTCCTCGGAGAGACCGAGCCCTGCGGGTGAAAATCGA
>CAZDOD010000076.1:0-12671 GCA_964506935.1 uncultured Thermodesulfobacteriota bacterium
AAATAGGAATGTTATCCTAAGTAATAATGATACATTAAAATAAAACCCATGTCAACTTCTATGTCAACTTTAAATTGAAATTATGCGACAACCCCGAAGCCCAGGAAGAGGCCGACTGGATCATCAACTGGCTGGTAGAGAACGGGATCAAGTGTCTGCCGGAGGATTTTCTTAAGTACTACCAGGCAACCCTTCCACCCTATCGCGGCATGAGAGGACCTGTAATCTGAGGGGTTAGAAATCCATCTAACCCCCTTAATAGTCGGTGCTACAAAAAGCGTTACAAAGACCGGGGAATTATAGGGCATTTTATGGCATCGCTGGGAACTGAAAATACAATAACGTCAGCACCTTATCGTCAAGACGAGGCTACGGGCAATCCGCTGATCGTAACGCTATTTTCCGCACCCAATCGATAGCCTGAGAAAACCATCTCTATGAATCGTGCAGAGCCCCTCGTTTTAGAAGAGCTTTCTATGTTGTTCCCGAGAACCTACAACTATTATAAAATCTCTGCCTTTATTATCTTTACTTCTTTAAGAGGTTTATCACTCGCACCGGTAGGTACTTTGGCAATCTTATCCACCACATCCATCCCATCAAAAATCCTGCCAAAAACAGGATGTTTTGTGTCCAGATAGTTATTGTCTACTAAATTAATAAAGAATTGGCTGCTACCTGTATCTGGGCCTCTGTTTGCCATTGAGATAGTACCTCTATCGTTTTTACTATTATCTGTGAATTCATCTTTGATAGTAGGGATATTAGGATCTCCCATCCCTGTTCCTGTAGGATCTCCACCTTGAATCATAAAACCATCTATGATTCTATGAAATATCACTCCATCATAAACTCCTTCTTTAACAAGATTTTCAAAATTTCCTGTTGTAATGGGCATCTCTGAGTACAATTCTATAGTTATATCTCCCATATTTGTTTTTAGTAATACCTTTGTAGCTGTATCTTCTGCCATTTTACATCTCCAATTTTTGAATTTTTACCATAATAGGTGAAAACCCAATCGAATGTCAAGAACAACATATGACCTAACCCCCGAAAGTGAGTCCATGTTATAAGTTAGAGCTTTAAGTAAAATGGATTTAGAATGGAGGGCAAGGTCAAAGATTTATCGAGGCACGGAGCATGCCACGGCCATTAAACATAGGAGGTGATGATGCTAAATAAGTAATATGAAAAAGTAGTGTGATTAAAAAACGTTGTTGTAGAGGAAAAAAGAATCATACAATAGGGGTTAGTGCAATTTCAGAATATCCAGGAAGGATGGGCGGATTAATTATTTTTCACGAAGTGAAGAACCCATATCGCTGTCAACGGCGAAGTTGCCCAAAAACCAAAGGTTTTTGTTCCAAAAAAATCCTTTACAAAAAAACCAAATTTAGAATTGTCAAGTAGTTAATAGCAATTTATATCAGTTGAAATACGAGTTATTTTGTATAATTAAGTGTATTTGCATCATATTTTATCTTCCCATAGAATTGATCCATCCCTCTCTGGATATGTAAAGAATATTAGGAATTAAAATTCTCATAATAAGAAATACCCTTGAGAGGTTCTCATGAGTGCTCCTTTAACTTGGTCGTGAAAAGAAGCACACATCCTACATCATCTTACCCCTTTTTACGACCATAAAAGTTGCACTTATGAGTTGAATTCACCAGATATTTTAAACTCATTCTTTACATTTTCAAGAAAGGGTAAATCATTGAAATCACTGATAGAAGATCATTGGTGCAAAAATATTTGTCACTAAAGTGCAAATTTTTTTGCACTTTAGTAAGTGTGCTCACAAAAAACAAAGACTAATCCGATTCCACTGAGAAGGCTCATATGTTTTTTTGTAAGTTACTGTAATTAAAAGATATTTATTATTTAATTTCTAAATAATATTTTAAATATTTTTAAATCAGGCACAAATTTTGCTTATATTTATTTATATATGGGAGGAGATCCTCCCGAATATTTATGAAGCCTTAGAAGATTGTCTTTCAGTCGATACGGAAAACATCAAAGCTACCGAACAAGATACAGTACTGAAAATCGTTTCATGAAAAATGTATCAGGAAAAGATCTATGCTGTATTTTTGAGGAGAAAGGCTGGGATTGAAAAATATTTAAGATAGTTATCATATCTAATATAATAAAGCAGAAAGAAATGAAAGGATAACTATTCCGATCCATGGTAATTAGGGCTATTAAATAATCAGAGATAACTACTGAGAAAATCGAATATTATTCAAGATTCTCTGGATGTACTTGGGAGTTAACCCTATATAAGGATTGAAAAATGAGATTAGAAAAGTTAAACTTTCATACCGATCCCACAAGAATTCTTCCAAATGTATATTTATTTCAAGCGCTTACATCTTCAAAGCACCTGCTTGGGGATGATGGATTTAGAGTTGTTATCAACAGGGCATCCGCGATTCTGCCTGAAATGAATATTTATTATTATGAGGAAAAATGGCCTCCAGCGAACACCGAGCTTTGTATTAAGGCCTCCCATTATTCAACTTTATTTCAAGCAATTGAGGAAACGGGGGGGGGGAGGGCACAGCTTGTTGATATTGGCATTAAGACTGCCTATATGGGTTTTGAGGGGCTTGGTCCTTCTATGAAGGCAAGCTTGAGTATCTTAAAGAGGCTTCCAGGTTTCCGGTGGCGTTCCGGGATCATATTAAAAGCTATGGCGGATGATTTAATGGACTTTTATCCGAGAGATCGAGAGATGAATGCTATTATCCTTGAAGAGGACAATGAAAAAAGTGTTTTTCGATATATAGACAGAACGGGTGATAGCTGCTGGGGAAGGACAGGGCAAAAAAAACCGGTCTGCCACGTTTATCGGGGTGGGATCATCGGGGCCATACAGTTGGCTACGGGATATATACCGAATGTGAAGGAAATTATGTGTATGGCTTGCGATGATCCAGCCTGCGTCTTCGAGATTGACTTCGAACCCGTGGGAAAGAGCCCACGGGTAAATGACAAATTTAGGGACGAAATAAATAGTTAAAATTATTTTAGCTTTATATATGAAACGTCCGTTCTATCTCACCAAGAAACCAGGTGAAGCAGATGGTGGATTGGGCTTTTGAGAGTAGAAAAAAGAACACCATCAGAGATAAGCTGATAATTGAGCTCCTCTTCAGGTGCGGCTCGAGATCGAATGAATTGATCAACCTGAAGATTTAGGATATCAGAGGCAACAACTCTGTTGATATAGAAAAACCGAAGGGTGGAGACAAGAGGAAAAGGATCGTTCTAATCGATGACGATCTGAAATCCTGGATAAGTACTTACATTCGTCAGAATGGTAGAGAAAAAGGACATCTACTTCGATCGAATTTGAAGAAGCGTATTTCCAATCGGAGCATCCGAGACATCATCAAGATCATCGGTAGAAGCATTTTGGGTCTTGATTTACACTCACACCCTTCGCAACTTTTTTATCGGATATTTCCTCAACAATACCTACAATCTCTTCAGTCTAAAGCGATCCCTAGAGCACTCTATTATCAAGAGCGCCGAGCACTACAAAAATACACCGTTGAAGATATAAGAAATTTCAGTCGCTCTTCAGTCTAAAGCGATCCCTAGAGCACTCTATTATCAAGAGCGCCGAGCACTACTTGAAATACACCGTTGAAGATATAAGAAATTTCAGTCGCTCTTGATTTATTATCTATTCTCATATATAATTAAATTAAGTGAACTATCACCTTAAAGGAGGTGAAATAACTATGAGTGAAAACCAGATTGGTTCGGGTTTGTTTCAACTATCCGACGACGGGCATATCATAGGATTCGATCGTCGGTGGATTTTATTTTCTACTTCCCTTCTTGCAAATATCCTGGATCGTTTTAATGACATCATCGGTCCCGTGGCAAAACGCCAGATGTATGAGGTTGGATATGAATCGGGAAAGCTTGCAGGGGAAAAAGTAAGGCCGTTTTTCGGAGGCGGCATTGAACAATACAAAAAACACATTAATATGATCAACTCCATGGGATGGGGAACAAGTTCAAATATTGAATACGATGAAAAGACCGGGAGGATTGCCATAGATTATCCCGATTCATGGCAGGCCCACGGCTATAAGGAACTCCATCCGGATAAATCGACGAAATCACCTATTTGCTTTATCTCTGCAGGCCTGGCAGCAGGGGCCGCAGAAGGTGCGTTCGGAATTCCCTATGAAGGAGAGGAAACAAAATGTGTAAGTAAGGGCGACCCTGCTTGCAGTCTTATTTTGACGCCGATGGGCAAAGAGAAGAAAATATTCAAGTAAGATAAACATATAAGGTTGAATATCGATAGAAGCTATTGCTCGGTTGAGTGATTGTCGCTGGCAAAAGCTGGCTGACAGTTATAAGTTGATAGCATCGATTCCGGGCTGCGACACAAGTAAAATAAAGGGGTTACGAGATTTAGTAACCCCTTTATTTTTTAATTGTTATAATTTCATCCAAAAAAATCAGACACTTTTTTTAAAAGGGCATAACCCTGATGGAATCCATCAGGGTTATGCCAAAATAGTGTTCTTCTAGTTCTTTCTAAAACAAAGTGAGCTTATTTTGCGGTTGCTTCAACACGTTCTTCCTGAGACATGGCTGCAAGTTTTTTCACATCATCCACGCTCAGCCCAAGACCCTTTGCCACACGTTCACCATAATCACTGTCGACCTTATAAAAAAGTGCTGTCTGCCTGAGTTGAATTCTTTTTTGTGCATTTTTAAGGTGTCCAACAATGTTGCTCACAAGATGCTCACGGTCCTTATCTTTCATGACCTTGTTGTAGAGATCACCGGGCTGAACGAAATCCACATCTCCAAGTTCATAAGCGTATCGTGCGGCCATCCCGGAAATGTCGAGCTTTGGGAAAACGAAATCAGGATCAGGGTTCGGTCCGCCAAAGCTGTTCGGCCAGTAGTTTGGCTCTCCTCCACCGTTATCATCAAGGCGCATATAACCATCCCTTTGATAGCTATCCATACGGCACTCTCTTGGAGCATTAATCGGCAGCAGATGATAATTGGGGCCAAGTCTGTGGCGATGAGTATCGTGATAACTAAATAGCCTCCCTTGAAGCATTTTATCAGGGGATGGTCCTATACCGGGAACAAAATTGCCCGGAGAAAAAGCGGCTTGCTCAACTTCAGCAAAATAATTCTTCGGATTTCGATTAAGAACAAATCGGCCAACGTCCATTGGAGGGAAGTCGCCATGGGGCCAGACCTTGGTAATATCAAACGGATCGAACCGATATTTTTTTGCTTGTTCAGGTGTCATGATCTGTACTTCCAAACGCCACGAGGGGTAATCACCGCGTTCTATTGCTTTATAGAGATCACGGGTTACACAATCCGGATCAATACCTCTCATACGTTCGGCTTCTTCACCAGTAAAGTTATCAATTCCCTGTTCAGTCTTAAAATGTAGCATCACCCAGTAGTACTCTCCTTTTTTGTTATACCACATATAAGTGTGGCTGCTGTATCCATTCATATTCCGAAACGTCCTGGGAGTGCCGCGGTCAGAGAAAAGTATAGTAACCTGGTGAATTGATTCGGGAGTAAGAGAAAGAAAATCCCAGAACATATCCGCGTCTTTCAGGTTACTTGCAGGATTTCGTTTCTGTGTATGAATGAAATCAGGAAACTTCAAGGGATCACGGATAAAAAATACGGGGGTGTTATTCCCCACCATATCATAGTTACCCTCCTCAGTATAGAATTTCATAGCAAATCCCCGAGGATCTCGTTCGGAGTCCGCAGACCCCCTCTCGCCGCCAACAGTGGAAAATCGAACAAAAACATCGGTTTTCTTTCCTACTTCTGATAGAAACTTGGCACGGGTATACTTCGTGACATCGTGGGTAACTTCAAAATAGCCGTGGGCACCTGTTCCCTTAGCATGTACAACACGCTCTGGGATTCTTTCCCGATCAAAATGTGCGAGTTTCTCGGTAAGGTGTACATCCTGTATAAGCACGGGACCTTTGATTCCAGCTGTCATTGAGTTTAAATCATTATCAACCGCCATACCGAAACCGGTTGTAAGAACTCTCTTTTTGTCTTTCATCTTATTCCTCCTTTCTTAAGATTTTCTGTCTTTTCCAATTTGTTTAATATTTTTCAAACAAAAAGAACATACACCCCTCAGCTCAACATGAGCACTTACAACATTGCCCAGTCTCTTAACATTCTCCGGGATTTCTAACTTATTGAATTAATTATTATCAAAATCAAGTGCGATTCCACAATTTGTACAGATAAAATGATAATGAGGATTCATGCTCCGATCAAATCGTAGCCGGCCGTATTGATAAGCTAAAGTAATTACTAATCCGAGGTCAATAAAGAGCTATGAAGTCCGGTATACAGTATCTAACGAAATAGAATGGATTTTATCGCGTATGCTTTTGAATAACGTTACTGCGTCAGGGTGATCTTTGGAATGAATAACTTAACAGAATATCTCAATACGTTGAGGGGTAAGTTTAATTGTAGCTTGTTTTAGAATTTTTTGAAAGTGTTCCAGTTTTTACTATATTTCCTCTTAGTTATGTTCCATATCGTTTTTTAATTAGATAATAAATATTCTTAATTAAAAATATATCCTATTTAATTTATCTTGTCAATTTTTTTTGACTATACTAAATTTTGGTGGTGAAGGGATAATAAAAGGTCCAAACGAAAAATTTAGGATTCAACCATATGCCCTTTATATGTTAAAAACCAACTGGAAGACATACCTCAAAAATCCAA
This sequence comes from uncultured Thermodesulfobacteriota bacterium, assembly GCA_964506935.1. Classification (GTDB taxonomy): domain Bacteria; phylum Desulfobacterota; class Zymogenia; order Zymogenales; family Zymogenaceae; genus CAZDOD01. The sequence continues at coordinate 6,790 of CAZDOD010000076.1, forward strand.
CAAACATATTTTATGTAACAAGTTTTAGACCAACTTAGATGCTTATTGAGGTTATAGCAAAGAGCAGACGAGATTTCGTAATCCCTTTTTTTGTATTATAAAAATCGCTTCAATTTCAACATAAAAAGACTTTTTAAAAAGCGATCACCAGACAATATAAAATAAACTACAGAGAGGCACTTTTGTCCTGATTTGGGATCAAGTTGAATTTATATTCAAAGATTTTTTTTGGGAGACACTATGGAACCAAACGACTTATCTCACCTAACTTGAAAGACATGAATAATCGGCTTTGCCCCATCTGCGAAATATTCCGTCACATAGATCAAACCATGTTCTCTGTCATAGGCCGTTTCACCTAGCCGATACCTCCGCTGCACCCCCGTTCCGGTCATCTCCCACTCGATATTTGGATCCGGGAGGAACAGGTGTTCATCGATGTCCAACACGGCATATGGCTGAGGCTGATGGGGTATCAGCTCGCCTTTTGCAACGGCTGCGAAGACCGACGGGTCGTAGAATATGATCTCGGCGTCAAATCGGCTGCTCCACCATCCCCGGGCATAGGTGTGTCCCGAACACCCCTTTGTGATCTCGGGGGCACATGGTGTCCCGTCTGCGTTATAACACAACACCATATCGGTGATCTCCTCTTCTACGCACGGCTCGTCGGGTCCTGTGGGATTGGCCCACCCGTACCAGTAATGGTCTCCGGTCCCCTTGGTGCCGATGAAGACAACGGCCGATCTGCCGTCGGCGGTCGTGAGCCAAGCTCCCCCTTCCCACTCGTCCGGGTGCTGATAACCGTCAAGGTAAAAATCGGTCAGGTCGAAGGGATCTCCCCTTGTATGAGAGTAGAGGAGGAGCGGAATCTCCGAGAGCCTCTCACCGTTTTTTGGCGGGTTGCCGGAGAGCCATGGAGCGTATGCAAAGAGTGATGGACCCTTTCCGGACCAGCCACCGTCCCTGAACCTCCCCGTCGCCAGGTACCTGCCGCCGACATGTTCATCTGCCCATTCCTTCGGGATCTCAAAGATGTATCCGTTCGTACTATAAAGTGATTGGTTTCCGATCCACCATGCTCCCTGAGTATTTGGGGAAGAGAGGGTTGGATCGAACCACGCGTGGGATGGGATGATCGTGACTCCCGCCTCTTCATGGAAATGCTGTCCCCATGAGAGGTGGATCTTCTCCCCCGTTTCGGGAAGTGATAAATATAAAAGCCCGACCTTCGGGATCTCGCTAAAATTTCCGAAGTAGCCGCCGCCCACGTCGGAAAAACCCTGGATGGTTTTCGCCGTATTCAACTCATTTGGGTTTTTTTGTGGCGATACAACCGGCAGTGGGATTGTGATCTCGCTGATTAAGCTCTTGGGCTCAAAGCCCGCTCCGAAGAGGGAACCGGGGTATCCGTCCGGTGGCCCCGCCGGGTCGCCAGTAGGACAGTAGGTCAGGGCGTGGCCGCCGTATTCCCAGCTTTGGGAATCAGGTGCCCCTTCCATTCTTTCTGGAAGCCTGAAAGCTCCAAGATAGACTATATCAGATGGTTCAATAAGCACAGATGAGTCACTCATAGTCGATATGTACTCACTACTGATTGAACCGCTCCCGCTCGCAAGTTCTCCTCCGGCTACACTAACTATTTCAGTCGTATTAGAGGATTCAACTCTATCTCCCGAACATGCGAAGAAAGAAGAACACCCGATGATGAATAAAGCCAACAGCAAGATCGATAGAGTGTTGCGATGTATTAGTAATGCTCTCATTGAAGACCTCTATAAATGGGTCATGAATTGGCGAAATAATAACACATATCGAGGGGAAAAACAATGGATATGGATAGTAAGGAAATAATACAAAATAAACTACAGAAAGCCATTTTCGTCTTGACTTTGCGGCCAAATTGACTTTATATTCAAAACACATTTTTGGGGAGACGCTATGGAACCGAACGACCTTTTTCACCTAACGACACCAAGGAGGACTTTTTTGAAGCTCCTCTCCGGTGCAGTGGTGCTCGGCTCGACCGTCGGCATATCGGGGTGCTCGGGCTATCCAAAGGCGCCGGACGGGCTCACGTTCCTTAACGACACCACCCATGCCGTCATCAGCGCATTTGCCGACCGCATCATACCGAGGGGCGGGGCCTTTGCGGAGGGCGCCCTTGATCTCGATGTGGTCAGATATTTTGATACCATCGTCTCCGATCAACCGCCCGAGGTTCAAAAAAACATGAAGAGCGGGATCATGCTCATCGAATACGGCGCGCCGTTTTTTCAGTTCAAATTCAAAAGATTTACCAACATGACCGAAGAAGAACGGGATGAATATTTGAAGGGATGGGAGAGTGCGAAGGTCCCGATATTTCGCGGGATATTTGGCGGATTCAAGAATCTTTGCTGTCTCGGATTTTTTTCCAACGAAAAAATCTTTTCCTATATAGGCTACGACGGCCCATGGATATAGTAATGGAGATCGGAGAGTGTGACCATGATTAATAAACCGGATGCAATCGTATCGGACGTTTCTTTGGATTGTGATGTCTGTATCATCGGCTCGGGGTCTAGTGGCTCCGTCGCCGCCATGGAGATGGCGGGGGCGGGATTTTCGGTGGTTGTGCTTGAAGAGGGGGGATATTTTTCCGGCGCCGGCCTAAACCAAGACGAACGTGACATGTTGCGAAGGCTTTATCGCCAGCGTTACACCAAGGACCTCTCGATCGCCCTTACGCAGGCGAATTGTCTGGGCGGCGGGCCCTTGATCAACATGGCCGACTGCGTGCGCACCCCCGACGAGGTGCTTCATCTTTGGGAGAAAAAATACGGGATTTCCGATATCTCCCCTGATACCATGAGACCCTATTTTGAGCGGGCCGAAAAGATTCTTTTGGCAAAAAAGATAACTGAGGGCGAGCTAAATAAAAATAACCTCGTCGTAAAAAAAGGATCGGACGCCCTGGGGTATCGGGGAGACACCTTTGTAAATAACCGCAATGGCTGCATCGAGTGCGGATTTTGCCTCTTGGGATGTACCTACGACAAAAAGCAGGCGACCACCCTAAACTACATCCCCAGGGCATCGGCCGACGGCGCCAAATTTTATACATACACACGGGCCGATCGCATCGAGGCCAAAGGCGAGAGGGCCGAAAGGGTCACGGGAGTAATCCTTGATCCCCAAACAAAAAGAGAGAAGGCCAAGATAGAGGTGCGGGCCAAGGTGATCATGCTTGCCGCCAACACCATCAACACCCCCCAGATCATGCTAAATTCCGGTATCGGAAACGATAGCGGACTCGTGGGGAAAAACCTCCTCCTCCAGCCCCATACCATGGTCTCTGCATTCTTTGACGACGAGCTGAAAAGCTACCGGGGCATCCCTCAGGCCTATTTCTGTGACGAGTTTGAGACAAAGGACGAAGACCGGGGGCTTTCGGGATTCAGGCTCGAGGGGGGATTTACAATGCCCGGCCAGGTGGCAACAATCATCCCGGGCTTCGGAGGCGCCCTGAAGGAGCGAATGACGAAATATAACCACATGGCAAACATGATGGTACTGGTGTACGACGAGCCGTGCGGCGATCTAAAGCTGAACCATCAGGGGAGGCCCGTCGTATCCTACGAACTTTTGCCCGAGACGAAAAAGACAATGATGACGGCGATGAAAGAGGCGGCGCGCGTTATGTTCGCCGCCGGGGCAAGGGAGGTGATGTTTCTCTATGAGATCCCCGCGATAATAACGGATCCGAAGGATATTGCTATTGTTGACGAGCGTGGGATAGAGCCCAATTCGCTGACCATCATGTCCTTTCACATGCAGGGGACATGCCGCATGGGCCCAAATCCGGCATCGAGCGTGGTCGATAATTACCTCGAATCTCACGGGGTCAAAAATCTATTCGTGATCGACGCCTCCGTGCCACCCACCACCGCAAGCTCCCACAACATGCTCCCGATTATGGCAATGGCACACAGGACCTGCGACTACATCATCACCAACAGGGAGCGATACTTCGGGGGAAAAGAGGCGTGAGGGCTATCGTTGTTTGATCAGAGCCTTCCCCTTCTATCACAAATTTTGGTGACTTTTAAAGATTTACCGCCGTGATTAGGCGGATGGGGATATCAAATCGTTTCAGACTGTTGAAAAAGCGAGGAAAAGTTCAGACAAAAAACCTCATGAGAAGATATCGTTGCGGTAGGCCTTCAGTAAGGCGCTTGTCGCATGCTGGGTATAGTCGTTTCGCATATCAACCCTCTTTAAAGACTCCTTAAATCCACCGATAGCCCGTTTGGGGTTTTTTATCCAGAAGGTATTTTCGGGAGTAAACTGCATCTGCAATACAAACCGCATTCCCTTCCTGATTGATTCCCTGTACTTTTTTATGTGTTTTCTGTCCGAGAATAGAACCGCGGTGTTGTAGGCGTCGTTTATTCCCTCCATGTAGGAAGATGTGGAGCTTCCGGGACCTTTCTTTTTGAAACCCCCGATCTTGTCGGGATAGATATCATCGAAGATCTGATAGGAGTCTATCACCCAGTCACTCATTTCGTAGATGAAAGATTCCATTTCCCTGTCGTGTTGATATTTCAGAAATATATAGTATGCCTGTGTGTGCCACGGGACGAAGGCGGTGTTTTTGTTATTCCTCCAGTAATCACGGTAATAGGGAAAGGCCCGCCTTACGGAATCGGTGAGTCGCTCATCTCTCGTTATCTCGAAAAGCCTCATGAGCGCAAGCATCGACTCGCCAGGATAGTAATCGATCCCATCACTCCCACCGTCGAAGCTCGTGTAATATGAACCGTCGGGCTTCTGGAGGGACATGATACCATCAGAAAGCTTTGCGGCCGTCTCAAGCGACTTAGGATAGTCAGGCTGATTAATTAGGGAGAGGATCATGAAGGCGCAGTGCGCGATATTTGAATCACCGCCGAAATCGAGGTAACAATATCCATCACGGGTCTTCAACTTCTTCATATAGTAGTCGGTAGTGTCTTTGACGAGTCGATCCAATGAATCATCCCCCAAAAATAGGCACAGCTCGGCCATGATATAGAGGACCGCAAGGTTTCTTATCTCGTTATCTTCTGTCGAATATGTATCGGTTATTGGGTGATAGAGATATTCGACGCGCCCTGTCGAATTGCTGACGCTCGCCAAAAACCAGTCGCGGATGAGGCCCAGGCGTTCAAATAAGAGCCGTTGGGATATATCACCATCCTCTATCAGGATATTGTAACGATAGAGCTCATTTACCACCCCCGTCCTTTTCCCAATGAAGGTAGACATATCGGATTTTTTTATCTTCGCATCTGGATACCTGAAGGCGATATCGGGGAGGCCGGCCTTGTAGGCGAGGTTTTTAAGGGTGGCCTCAAGGCCCCAATTATTCGTCACCGGAACGCTTTCAAGAAACCACGCCTTTCCGTCATAGAGCTCGAGATAGATAGAGTGTACCCCGAGCTCGATATCCTCAGACAGGGACTCGATGTCCCTGCCTTGGAGTTCAATCATATTCTCGTTGAGGTATATTACGATGTCGATATCCTTCGCATCCTCGGCAGTGATCTCTTCGACAAACTTTTTGTGCTCAAGGCTTGCCTCCGTCGTTTTCCTCAGAGTTTCAAGAAATGTGTCCCTGGTGGTGGGGGAAGGGATATCAAATCCCCGGCATGCGAGTATCTTTCCCCTCTTCAAAAAAGAGACCCAGATCATTTTGTATTCGATCGGGGGGAAGCGGCGGGAGAGCCTGGGCGCCTCTACCGATATACTATCGTCGAAGTGATGATCGATGACATTATAGGCGTAATCAAAGATAAGCCGTTTGTCGGAATCCTTAATCTTCGAAGAGGCGGGGGAGGCAAGGGCATCAACAGGCC
>CAZDOD010000077.1:0-12642 GCA_964506935.1 uncultured Thermodesulfobacteriota bacterium
CTTACCGGCGGTTTTCCAGAGTCCGTCCCGACAAACGGCATCGGCCAGCAGTGCCCCTCCGGCATGGCTGCAACCGAACACGCCGCCCGCGCCATCATGTGCGGCGAGGGCGATATCTACATCGCATCAGGCGTTGAGGACATGCAGCACGTCCCGATGGCATTCGCCATCGATTTTCCACCGCGCCTTCTCGAAAGATACAGCATGGCCGATATCCCGATGGGCGCAACGGCGGAAAAGGTGGCCGCACAGTACAAGGTCGCAAGAAAAGACATGGAAAACATGGCGCTCTGGAGCCACAAGAGGGCCTGGGAGGCGACACAGGCAGGCAAATTCAAAAACGAGATCATCCCGATCGAGGGTGAAAAGGAGGACGGATCGAAGTTTATGGTCGATAGAGACCAGTGGGTGAGGGAGAGCATCTCGATGGAGAAGATGGCCGAGATGCAGTCCCCCTTCAAGGAGGGTGGTTTGGTAACCGCCGCAACCTCTTCGCCCCTCACCACCGGCGCGGCCGCCCTCCTCCTTATGGAGAGGGGAAAGGCCGACAAGCTCGGGTTTTCTTATCACCTCAAGTATGAGGCCGGCGTCATGGCGGGATGCGACCCGACCGTGATGGGTATAGGGCCGATCTTTGCCGCAAAAAAGCTCCTCGAAAGGACAAAACTCACCGTCAAGGACATAGGCGTCTGGGAGCTCAACGAGGCCTTCGGGAGCCAGTCACTGGCCGTCCTGCGCGATCTGGGAATCGCAGAGAACGCCCCATTCGACAATGTCAACGTCTGGGGTGGGGCGCTTGCACTAGGCCACCCGCTGGGTGAGTCGGGCGTCAGGGTCATCGTTACCCTGAACAACATCATGAAGACCGACTTTGCCGATTCCAAATACGGAGTTGCAATGCTCTGCGGCGGCTTCGGTAATGCAAACGCATCCCTGTGGAGAAACATAAAAAAATAATCCAAAAAAATCCCGGGGGTTGCCATTGAGCAACCTCCGGGATCGTTACATCCAAATATCTCCAGAAAGACTCACTCGATCAATCTATCCGGGATATCAGTTTCCCGTAACAAAGCCGTAAATCATGTCGGCCACCATTTCCGCCCCCATGCGGTTTAGGTGCAGAAAATCCGTGACGAGCAAAAGGCCGTTTGCCGAAGAGATATCGTCAAAGCTTTTTCCGAAGACGAAGTGATACAAAATCCCCTTATACATGATGTACGTCGGGTCGTCCTTGTCAAATGAGATGCCGGGTTCGTGGGCGCTGGCTATCAGAAATTCGGCCATCTCTTCGTGGAGGGGTAGATATGTGAGTCTTTCTCTCTTTGCCGTATCTTTTATTATCCCGCTGTATTCGGTCGTTCTGTCATAGGCGAGACTATCAATATCTTCACCGATCGGTGGAAGCGAAAGGAGGGCGATCTTTGCATCCGTCTCGGCCTTAAGTACATCGCAGACGGCGGTTAGATTCTCCTCGTACCACTCCTTTGTCGGCATCTGGGGGAGGGCCATCTCCTCCATATATTGTTTCCCCTTCTTTTCCGACAACGAGCCGTTGGCGTCGTTCGTGCCGATAAGTATGGTGATGTAGTCGGGGTCGCACATGATCACCTCGTCTATGCGCTGAAGCACGTTGTAGGCGAGCTCGCTGTTTATCCCGGCGTTTACAACGTCGATTCCCCGATCGGCAAGCTTCTCGGATAGGATATCCACATAGTTTTCGCTCACCCGGCCGTGGGTTATTGAATCGCCGATGCATACAAGCACTTTGTTTTCTGATCCCGGTTTTACCTCTTCAAGATAATACGATGGATTATTATCCGGCTCCTTCTGGGCCTTGTTGTAGACTACGATATAGAGTGCCGAAATGAATAAGACGATTACAGCAATTGTAATGCTCAAAGCGACAAGAAATTTTTTCATCTGTTCCTCCTGATTTTTTTATTGGTCGAGGCGCCCATTATCCTCAAAATGATTTCAAATTGCAATACACTTTTCGATTAATTCTATTGATCGGATTTTTATATCAATTTTTAACACAAAAAGGGAAGGTGTGGTATTATAAGAGCTATATTTCTGGAGAGGAAGAGATGAAAACGAAAGAGGATGTAGCTGAAAAACTGAAGGAACTCCTAAAGGAACATAAGAGGGTAAAAGATGCGGGCGACCAAAAGGAGGCGGTGCTCATCGAGGGCGGTATCCTTTTATTGAGTTGGGTGCTCGAAGTCGAAAAGGGCGCCGTCCGCGGGGAGGGTCTTATGGGTATTGAAGACGAAGATTCAAAGAGAGAGCTTGCAGAATTTTTGATAGTAGAAAATGAGGACAAGCCGAGAAGGGAATTCAGCAGAGTCGTATTCAAAGAAAACACAGACAGTATTAAGGTCTACCCCGACAGGATTATCATAAAGGTTGGGGTGGAGGGTTCTCGGAGACCCAAGGACGAAAAAAATTAAATCTCTTTTACAAGATATCAAAGAAGCTTTTTAAAAAAGGGGAGATAGGCGAATGTAAAATTTCATTTATATGCTTTTTCATGCCCTAAAACGGAGTGCCTTACATTTCGGGCACCACAAACACTCCAACCTCAGTTTTATATATTCGTCTTTTTTATCATCAAAAATATTTTCTGCATTTTTAAGTAAATCCGTCGCGACGTCGATATCGATATCTTTTGAATTTTCGGGGCTTATGACAATGTTCAAATACCTCATACTTTCATGGCATTCGGGACAGTTTTCATCTGCCTTCTGGGTGAAACCCTCAACACTCTCGATTATCCACTTCCCCTTTATCATACTATTAAAAAGACTCCCTCTGAAAATACTACTTTTTAAAATATCGCAAACGGAGATATCCTTTGTCTTTTGGCCCAAAAGAGCCTTCTTTCAGTCACTCCTCTTGAATTTCCGATTCATAGAGACAAGGAAGAGCCATAGAAGGATAATGGCGATTATCGCCTCGATCGTAAGGATGAGCGGGGCCCATTCGGAATCCGCGATCACGTATGACGTCTTGACCCTCGATTTTGTAAAGACCTTGAGATTCACAGACAGCGCCTTGAGGTAGTCGTTTCGAAAATCATGGCTTATTATGACATCGGGTGAAAAATTATGATATTTTATAAGGCCTCCCCTTTCTACGATATTATCAGGACTCAAGACGATGATGGCCGAGCAATCCGGGTTGGAGATAATTTTCCCCGAGCTCTCAAGGCCCACTATGACCTTTGAGGTATTTTCGGGAACCATCCCCAGAGAGAGGTTGACGAAGCCTGAGATCAGTATCAAGAGGATAAGCCAGCCCAATGCAAAGAATGGGCGTTCACCGTAAAGTGAAAAAAGCCTATAAAACCAGAGCGCCATCCTGATCCTCGGCTTTTCCGCCGCCTGTCGTCTCCTCATCTCCATTTGACCGGCGAAAAAATCCCCCGCCTCATGATATCTATTTGAATTCTCGTAGTTAAAAAGGAGCTGGTTATAAAGCTGATACACCCCTCCGTGATTTTTCTCCCTCTTGGCCGCCGCGATCTTCACCTTGGAGATGAGTCTTGAGTAAAGTGCTTTTAACGAGACTCCTGATCTATATCGCCCCGAATTTCCTTTCGGCTTTAAAAAGAGGAACCCCTTTAAGATAAACTCCCATATCCTCAGGCGGTAAAAGAGCCTCTCGAGATACCTGATAATCCTACCCTTCTCCTGAAACAGCTCGTCTGATATCTTTACCCTCCCGAAAAATATCGAGGAGTCATACTTCCTGTTTTTCCAGCTTACGTCCTTAAAATTAACCTTCGAGAGGTCAGTCCCTAAGAAGCGGCAAAGTGAAAGGTCAACATCATCAAAGGTCACATTTTCAGGATTCTCAAAAAATACATTCCTGAAGTCGGCCGCTACTCCTTCATAGAATGTCCTTCCGGAGAACTCGACTTTTGTCTCGCCTGCGAACTGCGCTCCCATAAAATCTACCCCGCCCTCGTTTGAGAACCGGGCGCCCATAAAGTCGACGCCTGTATGACCGAAGAATCTCGCCTTTGAGAAATTGGCTGCGCCCAAACCCTCAAATTTCGCCTCGCTGAAGTTATCCCTCCCCCTTCCGGTGAACTGCGCGAGTGAGAAGTTGGCTCCGCCGTCGCCAGAGAACTTGGCGCCGGCGAAGTTGACCCCGCCTTTACCGGTAAACTGGGCGAGCGAGAAATTCGCCCCACCCTTCCCTGAAAATACGGCTGTGCCGAAGTCCGCCGCCCCGTTCGCCGTAAACTGCACGAGCGAGAAGTTGGCCTCCCCATCCCCCGAAAATTTGGCTCCGTTGAAGTTTACGCCCTTCCCAGAAAACTCGGCGAAATGAAAGTCAACCATCCCGTCGCAGACGAACTCGGAGAGCTTGAAATCTGTGCCGCCCCTTGCCTGAAGCTTTGCCCACGTGAAATCCACGCCTCCCTTCCCTGAAAAGAGTGTGCGGGAAAAGTTGGTCTGGCCCTTTCCCGAAAAGGTCGTCATCCGAAAATTTGCCCCATTGGGCCCGGAAAATCTCGCCCCCATAAAGTCCGCCCCACCGTCTCCAGAAAAACTCGCGCCGCCGAAGACCGCGCCGGAAAAAAATCTTGCCTCAATGAAGTTGGCGCCTCCGTCTCCCTTAAATTCGGCACCCGAAAAATCGGCCAGACAAAAAAACTGGGCCCTGAAAAAGACGGAATCTAGAAATATCAAGGACCCCGCTTTCCCCTTAAGTTTCGAGAGATCTAATCCCTTTGGAAATATAAATCCGGGGAAGATATGTCGGGATGTCCCCGATTTTAAAATTCCCGCGAAGTTTTTTAAAAAAACTTCCGAGTCCTTGTCCTTTTTGTCGCTATGGAAGATGCAGTAGGATTTACCCTGGTCGGTCTTTTTATCCCACTTTTTGTGGGGGCACCGATAGAATATACTTTTCCCTTCTTTGAGGTCAAAATAGGAAACTTCGTAATCACACATAGTATGATTTTCCTATAATATTTATATAATAGCTCTATAAAATCTCAAGATGGCCTAGACTATTATAAAAAAGGTGAAAGTCACAATCTGATTTTAGCAGAAGAAACGCATATTTACCAGAAAAATAGAGGATTTTATCTTTAGATATGAGGTACTTATTTTACAATAAGATAGAAATATAATAAAATGAGTGAAAAGCTTTCAATTTCTTAGGGGGCATTCAGTATCTCAAAGGCGATATCAATAGCCTTTCCAAATCTACTGAATACCCCCGGTTTTTTAATCTCCTTCCATCTCTTTTTGCATCTCTTTATCAAAACCGAGCTCCTTTAATGCCTCGCCGATATGATTGTGATCGGCAAGAAACTGGGCGCGTCTGAGGACATAGTCCGGATCCTCCCGATCAAGGGGCGGGAAACTTACTGTCAAACTAAAGGCGTCGGCGCCGTATTTTATCAGGAGATACTTTTCTATCAGCTCTTCAAAACCCCGTCTCAGATAAACTAGCTTTTTTTCGGTGTATCGTTTCAGCCCCTCGAGCAGCGTGTTTAGCGCCTTTGCCGAGGTATTTGAGCTCGCGATCTCCTCTTTTAGTTTTCTCGGAACCGACCCCAGTCGATAGAGGTGATCCAATGCATCGTCAAGCTCCCTCTCAATCGATGAGAGGTCGACGTCCCCCCCAACTGCTTCGATCGGTATCGGTGAAAGTGCCCCCGGAGATATCTTGATCGCAGTCCCCGGCTCGACGTAACCCGCCTCCTTCGGCGCCCATACCCGAAAGCTATTGTATTTCGTGGCCCATGCCCTCTTGGTCAACGCCATATTTATATTCTGCTGTGGCTCGATAAGATCAGAAATCCCGGAGCGCCCGTAGGGGCTCCCCTCCACCTCCTCCCGGATTATCTTGACCACCGGAATGAATCCGAAGGAATGCCTCTCCTTTCCGATCTCATCTCCATCCTCGAAACGGCAGTAGGCCTTGTCGTCGATGACCTCCTTCATCTGTGCGGTTCTTACGCCTCCTCCCTCGATATCGAAGGTCTCTTCCCAGGAGAAGACGAATTTTTTGACATCGAGGTAGTTTTTTTCATCGACAACAACTTCGACATCCGTTGAATACATCTTCTGTACGCATACCTCACCACCCCTGATGAATAGCTTCAAAAACAGTGTGCCGTAATTCTCCTGGGTAAGGTAATACCCGAAGACCGCCTCCCAGAATGTCCTTCCGCCGCCGAAATTTCTCGATCTCAGCCAGGCCGAGACCTCACGGGTCAAGCCCTTGTGAGGTTCTGTTTCTCCCTTTCTGGTTACAACCACATCAAAGGTGGCGGGCATGAAGTTTATCCGGGTGTCCTGAATGACCCTGATGTCGTTCTGGAAATAGAAGTCGTTTATCGAGATCTGATCGTTCTTCGGCACATTTTCGGATACCCTCCTCCCCACAAATTGCCTGAAGATGGCTTCCTTCACACCGTTGTAAAAGTCCTGATAGCTTTTTAGATCTTCCCTTCGCATATCTTTTTCCTCTCAACAAATTTTCATTAAAGGGTGACTTCCTTCAAAAAATCCTTCTGCTCCACTTTTTTTTCCTTTCCCAACTGCACCCACCTTATCTCCCCGCCGGGAACGGCGACACTCCTCCTCCCGGGCCTCTTAATGACCACAAAATCCCCAACGATCCTGATCTTTTTCGCATTCGGATAAGTCCTCGTCTCGCCGTCTTTGAATTTAACCTTTGCAAGCATATTAAAATCCCCTTTTAAAAAATAATCTATAAAATCAAAAACCGGTCTTTTCAAAATCCGACTGCTCGACCTTCATCCCCCTCATTCCCCACCACGCCAGGGCGAGAGAGACCACACAATCATCGTGATAGCCCTCTGGGGCCGAGTAGCGGGAATACCCGTGGGGCGTCCTTGTAACCTCGAAGATCAGGAGCTCGTCGATCAACTCCGTTATGTGAGGGATCCTTATCTTTCTCTCCTCTATCCCAAGTGCGAGATTTTCAATGAGGGCGGCCTTGGAATGAATGGTAAATGTGATCCCCCTTGATGAGATCCCCATCCTCCTTAGATCCTCGAGAACCGGATCGCCCACACCGGTCGAATCGACCCAAACGGTTGCGCGGTTGTATCTCTTCAGGGCGCCGGCCACCCTCCTCTTTAAGAGGGTCCAACCCATCCTCCTGAACCTGTCGAAATAGACCAAAGACCCCGAAGAGTCGAGGATCGAAAGGACGGTGTAATCTCTATATCGCGCCAGGTCGAGTCCGGCGAAGTATCTCTCTTTCGGAACGGGGTCTTTCAGTTCTCCTCCGATACACTCGGTTATACCGAAGAAGACGCATCCCGCATCGTCGGCGAACTCGGCAAGATACTCCTGTTTGAAAACGCGATCGGGGAGCGATGATCTAGCCTCCGCTATCTCGTCTTCCTTTATGTAGGGATTGTTTCCGGTCGGAAACGTAAACGAGGCCCAGTTTTTCTCACGTTTGTCTCTGCCGCGGGCGAAGACATTGAAAAACCAGTTCTTCCCCTTCGGCGTCCCGACAAAGAGCGCCTTCCCCTCTCTATCGGAGAGGGCAGGGCGTAAAACCTCCTCCCACAGCTCCCTCGGGAGAAAGGCCGCCTCGTCGACCACCAGAAAATCGATGCCGAAGCCCCTGAGGTTTTTATGTATCTCGGCGCTCCTGAACTCAATGGTGGAACCGTTTGTTAAAAGGACCCTTTTTTCACCCTTGTCTATCTTCGATATCACGCCCCGGGGGAGCCCTTTCCTCACGAGGTCGAAGGCGATCATGCTCTGACGATAGACCGGGGCCACCCAGAAAGAGAGCGAGCCTGGCACCTCCCAGGCGCTCTTTACTATCTCCGCCGTCGAAGCGATGGTCTTTCCCCATCTCCTCCCACAGGCCGCAACCCTAAAACGGGCTTTTGACGAATGCAGGACGGCCTGCCCGGGGTGGGGGCGATACAGCCTAAGTCTCTTTCTTTTCATCATCGATAAATTCCGCCGTGTAGATCACATCTTCATCCCCGTTGTCCCCACCGAGGAAATGGTCAATGTATTTGAGATACAGCTCTTGATGCTTGATGTCTCCCTTCTTCGCCTCCTCTATTATCGACTCCAGGACCTTTTTTTTGTCTTCCTTCCAAGAACGACCTTTTCTATCCTTTTCGGTTGTTTTTGGAGGATCTTTTTCAATCCGTCGATCTACGTCCCCTTTTATCAACTCTTCAACTTCTGGCTCTCTTTTTTTATCCCCCTCCAAAGAAGCTCCTTCACCAACCAGGCCGTCCTTTTCGTCATCCAATATGACCTCCTTTCTAAAATCCCCCCTTTTTCCCCTAAAAAAACCCCACAACTTCAAAAAAACATCCCTGATCACCGCTCTATCGCCCCTCTTTTTTGAAATCGGCTCTTCCCCCGCAGACCCTCTTCGTAACTTACCCATCTCGCGAGATATTTGAGAATCCTCGCGATGTGATAGGCAACATCGGACTGCGTGACACCAAGCCTTACCCCGATGTACTTTTGTGTGTATCCCATCCGGTACATCAACCATATCCAGAGCTCGCGATCCGGAAGGGCCATAAGGGCCTTCTCGTAATCCATAAGAAAGTCACTCACCCGAAAAAAGGTATCATTTTTATACATAAGCACCTCCTATCTTCACAGTTACAATTTTACATGGAGGGGGAAGGGGATATTAGTTTTATGAATTAAAAAAGTCAAATTTATGGAATCTGGGGACTCCCTTCTTCATTGACAACGGGGCCTCGGTGTGTTAACGATAGACATTCATTCGTCGTTTGGAAAAAACACAAAATGGAGGATTTTTAAATGACTTCCGGGACTTCCGAGAAAGACACCTCCGTAAGGACAAGGTTCGCCCCCAGTCCAACGGGGTATTTACACATAGGTGGGGCAAGAACCGCCCTCTTCAACTGGCTCTACGCCAGGCACACCGGCGGAAAATTCGTGCTTAGGATAGAGGACACGGACCCGGAGAGATCAAAGGAGGAATACACCGAGGCGATACTTAAAAGCATGAAATGGCTCGGTCTGCTTTGGGACGAGGGCCCGTTCTTCCAGAGCCAGAGGAACGAGCTCTATCAGGCCGCTATCGAAAAGCTCTTGGATAAAGGGAAGGCCTACCGCTGCTACTGCACCCCCGAGGAGCTCGAAGAAAAGCGAAGGGAGGCCCAAGGACACGGGGAAAAACCGAGGTACGACAGGACATGCCGCGATAAAGACCTCCCCGAAAGGGATGAGCCTTACGTGGTCAGGTTTCGGACGCCCACCAGCGGCACCACCGAATTTATCGACCTCGTCAAGGGGAAAATCGCCTTCGAGAACAGTGAACTGGACGACCTCATCATCCGCCGCTCCGACGGTTCTCCCACATATAATTTAACAGTTGTGATCGATGATGTGGATATGAAAATCACCCACGTAATCCGCGGCGACGACCACATCAACAACACACCGAGGCAGATAGTGATATTTGAGGCGCTGGGATATGATGTCCCCGCCTTCGCCCATATGCCGCTGACCCTCGGCCCCGACAAGTCAAGGCTCTCCAAGCGCCACGGGGCGAAATCGATAACCGAGTATATCAATGAGGGATTTTTGCCCGAGGCGATGGTGAACTACCTAGTCCGCCTCGGATGGAGCTACGGAGATCAGGAGATCTTCTCAATAGACGAATTGATCGAAAAATTCGATATCTCAGACGTCGGAAAATCGGCCGGGATATTCAATCCCGAAAAAATGGAATGGTTATCGGCCCACTACATAAAAGAGTCAGACCCGAAGAGGCTGGCGGAAGACCTCCTCCCCTTTATCGAAAAGATGGACTACAGATCGGATGACAAGGAGTGGCTCTCGAAGGTCGCCATGACTCTTCAAGAGCGCTCAAAGACCCTAAAAGAGATGGCCGAGATGGGGGAATTCTATTTCAAGGAAGAGATCGAATATGACGACTCGGCAGCAAACAAATTCTTGAAAGATGACGTTTTGGATGCCTTCCGGGCGCTGTCTTCGAGATTTGCGAAGATGGAGAAATGGGACAGAGACGCCATTGAGGGTGGTTTTACGGAGGTACTTGACGAAATGGGGCTTAAGCTCTCGAAAGTCGCTCAGCCTCTTCGGGTGGCCCTGACCGGAGGGACGGTAAGCCCCGGGATATTTGAGATCATCGAGGTCATCGGAAGAGAGGGGGTTATTTCGCGGATCGATAGGGCGATAAAATTCATCGAGGGGGGAAAATAGAGGGAGAGTTCTGGTCAAGTTCAAAAGCGGTAACTTGGATCTTTTGTAGTTTTATAAATGAGGTTTTTAAATATCCTCTCCTCTATTCTACATTTCGTAATTTAGTGAAACTATAGAGACCCCTAAAAACCTAATCCTAATAAATAAGACTGATAAAAATGTAGGGGCGTACTGCGTGCGCCCTCTTAATTACAAAATCGCTATATCCTTTTTTTCTTGTATAGCAGATCATCCAACGGTTGTTTTCCGATACTCTCGGGATTTTCCCTGTCAAACATCCATTTAGCGGGATTATTTACAATATACTCACGGATTTTTTGGAGGTCTCTTTCATTTCTGATGACATGTTCGTAATAATTATGCTGCCAAATTGATACACCCTTTGACAATCCCCTTGTCTTCCCAATCGCATTTATCTTCTTTGTGGATACAGCCTTAAATCCCGAAATGATTGCGCCAAGCGATCCTGGCGGGCGATGAAGCAATGTGTTGGGCGCACGCAATGCGCCCCTACATCCATCTGATGTCTCATCTATGGCTATTGTTATTATCCCGTGTATATGGTTTGGCATGACTAAATATACATCTAATTTCACATTACGTCTGATGGTCGATGTCTTTATCCATTCCCCTTCTACAATATCCCCGACTTCGTTCATGATCATTTTGCCGGAAGCGACCTCGCCAAATAAAGGCCGTCATTCTCTGGCACAGATCGTAACAAAATATGACCCCGCCCCTGTGTAATCGTATCCCTTTATACGAATTGAGCGACGTTTCCTGTTGTCATTCCTATTGACCATCATATATTGACAATCTGGTCTCGGATATTCAGCTTAGATCACATAAAAGAAAATCAGATATGCGAAAAGGGCGACAAAGAGGACGAGCGAGGCGGGCCCGATTATCTCTTTGTAGACCCGTGAGAGGTCTGCCTTGAAATATTCGGTCGTGAGGACGAGGCAGAGATGCACGGGGGATAAAAGCACCCCCACGTAACCCCCGGCGTATGCCAGCATGAAGGCGATCATCGGGTGGGCGCCGGTGGTGAAGTAGGATAGGAGGATCGGAAAGGTGATCCCGACGAATGCCATCGTGATCCCGGTAGATGCTCCGATGATAAAGGGGAGGATGATCAGGACCAAAAAGGGAGGGATGCCAAAGGTCTTAAAATCGGCGGCGATATCATATACCGCCCCGGTCGCCTCAAGGATCCCCTTGAAGATGAGGATCCCCAAGACAATCGAGACGAACTTGATCGAAAAATTTTTTCTTGCTATCTCCCAGACGTCTCCAACCTTGATTCGGTAGATAAAAGCAGATGCGACAAATACCAAAAATAGGACTATGTTGAGGACCAGAAGCGAAGGCACTATCGAATCGGGCTCTAAAAAGAGAGATTTTGGGAGGACCCACTCGGGACTGATTATTAAAACGGCGGCTATGACGACGATAAGCGGTAGGGCGCTCAAGACAAAGTCAAAAAAGAGCCTTGCCGTGACACTCCCGTCCCCATCCCTCTTATAGTGGATCCCCTTAAAACCGAAAAACAGTCCGCCGACGATCGCGGCGATGGTAAGGGGCAGATTTGCAATCGCCACGTCCTGAAACCCTATCGACAATATCGCAGCGGAAAATATCACCCCGGGATAGGTGGGAAAGATGTACTCCCAGAGATGCCTGAACCAGTAGTTTAAGAAGGTCTTTCTCTCGGGATTGAGATGAAGCTCGTCCGACGCCTCTTCGACCATTGGGGCCGAGATCATAGCCCCGCCGATAATCGGAAGAAGCCCAATCATCGCCGGGACCAGCGTTACGATCCCCCTCGGGTCTCCCAGCATCCTTCTAAGTGAAGAGACCAGTATCTTAATGCGCCCGGCCTTCTTCATCAACTCCGAAAGGTAGATGATCAGTAAAACGGCGGTAAGGAGTAAAATCCCCATGGGATTGACCGCCGATTTTAAGAAGGTCACGGAGATATCCTTGAGCCCCATCGCAAACATGAGCCCAAGGAAAAAGGCCGAAAAAATCAGAGACAGCCCGAGATCGAACTTCCTCTTAATAAGGAGGATGAGGAGAAATGCTACGAGAGCGAACTTTAATACCGCCATAGTTTATCTATTTAAGACCCTCAATGCGTTTAGGATATTTACCGTGTGGGAGAGTTCTGTGCTGATGGGGATCCCGCTCTTTGTCATTCTCTCCTTGAAATCGTCGAAGTATGTCGTCCATCCGAACATCCACGAGACAATCGGTTTTTTCACCTCTTCCATTACCTCGGTGAGAAGCTCAAATTTCATGTTATTGATAAATGGCGATGCGAAAGGGAGCATCAAAAGCATATCAACATTGGGGTCTCTGAGAACGATCGGAACCACCGACTCCAACGCCTCGTTGATAC
>CAZDOD010000078.1:0-12587 GCA_964506935.1 uncultured Thermodesulfobacteriota bacterium
CCATAAAGAGCTTTAGCGAACAATTCTGGCTTGTATACGTGTATTGAATATCCAAGATAAAATTATATCAACCAGGTGAGTGATTGTATAACCCGATATAACTCAATCTTGTTATTAATTTTCAGCTTACGATATATGTTCTTAACGTGTGTACGCACCGTGAACTTACTAATATATAACTTTTCCGCGATATCATCATAAGACATATCCGCCACAATGCAGTAAGCTATGTCTACTTCCCTCTTACTCAGGTGGAAACTGGCCTGTAAGGCAGCTTCCAACTTCGCCTTCTCGTCGGTCAGGTCGGATAAGGTAACGATGAAGTTGGGGGTTGTATTTATCTGGTCAGCTTTCCATATCAGCGAACACTCACTCCGGAAGTTTCTGCCGTTTTCGACAAATATTATCCTCTCTTTCGGCCATAAAACGAATCTTGCCTCTGTCTTTAGTAAATCACGCAGGTCGGAACAGTCTTTAATGATGCATGATGGCATGGGGAACTCACCTTTTTCAAGGTTAAACGTGTCCGAAGGCATTCTATTGTATAAATACAGGCATACTTCCCTCGCTTTGGCATTGGAGTGAACTGGCCTGAATTTATGGTCCAATAAAAGAACTCCTTCATCAGAATCCCCATCGGCGGTTAAAAACCGTTTTTTACAGCCTCGGATCTTTGAAATTGTATCGAGGTTACGAATGGCGAGCATAAGATGAGGCGCCAGTATTCTCGCTTTTTCCATGTCGCCAAGCTCATAGTCCAATTGCTTCTTGGAACGCCAAAGCGTAAATGTGGACTTTAATTTTTCTTTCCAGCGTAAAGTCAGGAACATTTCCCAGTAGAGGTGCTGGGGAAGAATAAAATTATTGTAAAAATCTGACCTCTCCCATTCCCTGAGAGAAATAGAATCCCCGACCTTTAGTACCGGCTCCGATGTAGTAAGTGCTTCTTGTAATAAAGGCGAATGATGAAAATAACTGTCTTTGTACAATGTCGGGTAATACCTGTCTTCGACCAGGTTATGGCTATCCGATTTAAAAGACCTTGATTCGACTATTTTCACATGCCTGGGATATCCCTCGATAAGATGAAAAGTGACACATTCAGTATGAAACATCTGCATTATTGAGGGACATAAGTTACGAAGGAAACTTTCCATGTCTTCACAGTGATTTGCAGAGTAAATCAGATGTAAAATATCCTGGTACTCTTTATCAGTCATCCTGGCCATATGCCGATTATATAACATTTTCTTTTGGTGTTGTCAAAAATACCCTAAGTGCGGTATTTAAGTACCGGTTTATCTGTGTAATACTTTTAAGGGTAAAAAAGTTATAATATCTCTTAAAATATAATCCCAGAATTCACTTCCATGTACCCCAAGGACAAGATACGGAAAAAGTAGGCCAAAAACAAATGGGGATGGGAGCACTTAATCGTGTCTCTAATCTCTGGTTGTTTTTCACAACGGGTTTTCATACAATGACAGGGCAGATTGTTAACAGACCGAATAATATGTTTTCGGTTGGCATTGTTACACACCTGGGAGAAGGTAGTGTTGAAGACGGGAACTGAAAAAAACGTAAAGCTGCGTGTAGAAAATATCTCGCTTAGCTTCGGGGGAGTACGGGCTCTTACCGACGTCAGTCTGGATATCAGGGACAACGAGATAACGGCCATTATCGGTCCCAACGGCGCCGGTAAGACCGCCCTTCTTAACTGTATCAACGGCTTTTATAAACCGCAAAAAGGCGAGATATATTACGACGGTCAAAGAATTACCCGTATGCGCCCGGACAGACTGGCCAAGATGGGCATCGCCAGGACTTTTCAGAATATCGAACTTTATACCGGCTTGAGCACTCAGGACAACATTTTGGCAGCCCGGCACGTGATTATGAAGCGAAGTTTTGTCACTGGTGCGTTATACTTCGGCTGGGCGCACCGGGAAGAAATCGCGCACCGCCTGATTGTAGAGGAGATAATAGATTTTCTGGAAATAGGGCCGATCAGAAAAAAGATGGTGGGGGTACTTCCCTACGGGATGCGGAAAAGGGTAGAGCTGGGAAGGGCTCTGGCCCTGGAGCCGCATATCCTGCTCCTCGACGAGCCGATGGCCGGCATGAACCTGGAGGAAAAGGAGGATATTGCCCGTTTCATCATCGATGTATTCGAGGGCCAGGGAGACACCTATCCGGATACGCCGGTGCTTAGAGATGGCATCAAATGCATTATCCTTGTCGAGCATGATATGGGTGTAGTGATGGACATCGCCGACAGAATTATCGTCCTCGACTTCGGACGCAAGATAGCAGAGGGCACCCCCGATGAAGTTAAGACCAATCCCGAGGTTATCAGTGCCTATCTGGGGGGAGACCGAGTGTGAGAGGGGGTACTTTGGGAGAACCGGCAATATGTTAAAAGTTAACAATATTGAAGTTGTTTACATGAATGTTATCCAGGTGCTGCATGGCGTCTCGCTGGAGGTAGGCGAAGGAAAAATCGTGGTGCTGCTCGGGGCCAATGGTGGGGGTAAGACCACCACGCTCAAGGCAATTTCAGGACTGCTCAAGACGGAGGAGGGGGAAGTGACCGGCGGAAGTATTGTTTTTAACGATAGACGGATAGACCGCTATGACCCTGCTTATATCGCCACCATGGGGATAAGCCAGGTCATGGAAGGACGGAGAGTCCTGGAGCACCTGAGCGTGGAGGAAAATTTGCTGATAGGTGCCTACCGCCGCCAAGACCGGGCAGGAATAAAACGGGATATGGCCATGGTCTTTGATTACTTCCCCAGTATAAAAGAATTCCGCCACCGGGTAAGCGGTTATCTCTCGGGCGGCGAGCAACAAATGCTGGTGATAGGCCGGGCGCTCATGGCGCAACCCAGACTCATGCTTCTGGACGAGCCCTCGCTGGGTCTGGCGCCGCTGCTGGTACAGGAAATTTACGAAATCATCCAGAGAATCATTGCCGAACGAAAGATGTCCATACTCCTCGTGGAACAGGATGTTAAAACTGCCCTCGGTATCGCTGATTATGGTTACGTCATGGAAAACGGGAGAATTGTCATGGACGGCCCGGCTGATAAGTTAAAAGATAACGAAGATATTAAAGAATTCTATATGGGGCTATCGACGGTCGGGTCCCAAAAGAGTTACCGGGAGGTCAAGCACTATCGGCGCCGGAAGAGATGGCTCGCCTGAAAAAGGAATCCTACTTTTATGACGAATGATGGACTGGAGAACATTTACAGAGATAAGGGCGATACCTGGCCCAAGATACTGCAATACAACCGTAAAAAATATGGCGATAGCCGCATAGCCATGCGTTACAAGCATTACGGTATCTGGCAGCGTTACACATGGAACGATTATTATCGGGATACCGGTCAGCTCGCCCTCGGCCTGCTCGCGCTGGGATTCGTGCAGGGAGACAGGTTGCTTATCATCGGGGATAATGCCCCGCAGTGGTATACCGCCGAGCTGGCCGCCCAAGCCAATCACGGGGTTTCCGTCGGGTTGTACTCGGATTTGACGACGGCGGAGACAAGATACATAGCTGAGAACTCCGGGGCCAGTTTTGTCATCGTCGAAGACCAGGAACAGGTCGATAAATTGCTCCAGATTAAAGATAAACTCCCGGGGCTCCGGAAGGTGATTTACTGGCGCCAGAAAGGGCTGTCTCATTATAACGACCCGATTTTGATGGGTTATCGGCAGGTACTGAAACTGGGGGAAAATTACGCAAGAGAGCACCCCGGGCTCTTCGAGGCAAATGTGGAGAGCGGCCGGGCCGATGATATTTGCGCCATTATCTATACTTCTGGTACCACCGGTAATAATCCCAAGGGAGCCGTCCATACGTACAGAACGATGATACCGGGAGCTTATTATCTCCTGCAGTTCGACCCGTGGTCTGAGGGTGATAATGTCGTCTCTTCACTGCCTCCTGCCTGGATTACCGAGCAATGGCTGGGGATTGGCTGTCACCTGTTATCAGCTAGCATCCTGAACTTCGCCGAGGAGGCGGAAACTCAGCCGCAGGATATCCGGGAAATAGGGCCGGATATCGTATTATACGGGGCGAGGCTGTGGGAAAGCCAGGCGAGTAGCGTACAGGCGCGTATACAGGGTTCCGACCCTCTCAAGAAACTTAGCTATCGTTTGTTCATGCCCGTCGGTAATAAAATGGCTGGATTAGAATTTGAAAAGAAAAAGCCGGGAATTTTCTGGAAAACCATTAATGCATTGGCCGATTTAATTCTCTTCAGGCCTATCAGGGATAGCCTCGGCATGGCTAACGCCAGAATCTGCTATACTACCGGGGCAACACTCAGTCCGGAAGTCATCCGGTTTTACCATGCCCTCGGAATACCATTGAAAATCCTGTACGGGTCGGCAGAGGGCGGGGCCCTCACTGGGTCCAGGACCGGCGACATCGGCCTGGAGACCATTGGTACCCTCAACTGGGAGGATGAGGTCAGAATAACTTCCGAGGGCGAGCTTATCTGCCGGCAGCCCAGCCTTTTCATGGGTTATCATAACGACCCGGCGTTAACGGCTAGGGTACTTAAAGACGGCTGGTTTTACACAGGTGATAGCGGGTATATCAGGGACGATGGCTGCGTTATCCTTACAGACAGGTTGAATGACCTTATCAATCTTCCTGACGGCGCTACCATAGCTCCCCAGTTGATTGAAAGCCGGTTGAAGTTCAGTCCATATATCAAGGATGCTTGGGTTACAGCCGGACCTGATGGGGCTTATGTCTCGGTAATCATCATTATTGACTCCAACAACGTCGGGCACTGGGCTGACCGGAAGGGTGTGACCTATACCACATTTAATGACCTCTCTCAGAAACCAGAGGTCTACGAGCTGGTGAGGCAGGATATAGCCAGGATCAATCGGGATCTTCCTCCATCTTCACGAGTAAAGAAGTACGTCAACCTGCCCAAGGAATTTGATCCCGATGAAGCCGAACTGACCTGCAATAGAAAGCTGAGAAGGGCTTTCCTCGAAGAGCGCTACCGCGAGCTCGTCGGAACTATATATGAGGATAAGACCGAGGTGCCCGTCGAGACACAGGTGAGGTACCGTGACGGGCGGACGGGTAGTGTGAAAACCATGGTTAATATCAAGTCGGTTGAGGGGGCTGACTCATGAGTTTTTTACAATTAGTGGTGACCGGCTTCGGACTGGGGATGGTCTACGCCCTGATTGCTATCGGATTTGTCATCATACTTAAATGCTCCAAGGCGTTTAATATAGCTCAGGGGCAATTCGTGATGATAGGCGGCTACCTGGGTTTTACCTTTCTGGTGACCTTCCATCTTCCGGTATGGGCCAGTCTTATTGCCGCCATAGCCGTGGCCGTTATTATGGGTCTGTTGATAGAGCGCTTGACCCTGCGCCCCATGGTGGGTCAGCCGGTGCTGGCGATTATCATGATGACCATCGCTCTGGGGACGGTGCTTGATGGAGTGGCCACACTGGTCTGGGGTGGTGAATACAAAGCCTACCACGGGGTACTGCCGACAATGACCCTGAAGATCGGCGAGTTATCCATACCGCCGGATACGATGATCGGTATTATCGTATCTATTATCGTGGTGGTGGTACTAATGATTCTCTTCCGATACACCAAGGTGGGTCTGGCTATGCGGGCTACCGCCGAGGATGAACAGGTGGTACAAGGCGCCGGTATCAAGGTAACCACGGTTTATGCCATCTCCTGGGTGATTGCCTGTGTGGTCGGCGTCGTCAGTGGTATCCTTCTCGGTAGCGTGTCCGGTGTTTCAGTCGCGCTAACCGAGGCCGGTATGAGGGCCTTCGCGGTGGTATTACTGGGAGGGATTGACTCGATAGGCGGGGCTATCGTCGCCGGAGTTACGCTGGGTATACTGGAGAACGTGTCGGTCCGTTACTTGGACCCGCTATTGCCTTCCGGCGGCGGGCTGGCTAATGTTTTTCCGTTCATCGTCATTATCATCGTACTGATTTTCAAACCTCACGGTTTATTCGGTCTGGCCAGGATTGAGAGGATTTAGTAATGAGTCTACCAAGCGGAGTCTTCCAGGAAAGTTACGCCCAGGATATGGCCATCTTCCGCACTAAAACGCACTGGCTGTTATTACTGGCTTTCCTCGCCCTGCTTTTCGCCATGCCGGCGTATGCCAGCGACCGAATCTTAACGATATCGACGATTATCGGCATCACCATCATCAGCGTACTCGGCCTGCAAATCCTGACGGGTTACTGCGGGCAGATTTCACTCGGGCATGCCGGTTTTATGGCGGTCGGTGGCTACGCATCCGCTATTCTTACGGCCAAGCTCGGCTGGTCATTCTGGGCAGCCCTGCCCTGTGCCGGCCTGAGTGCGGGAATCGTGGGCATTGTCTTCGGCCTGCCGTCCCTGAAGATAAAGGGCTTCTACCTGATTATGGCGACGGTGGCCGCCCATTTTATTATCATCTGGCTTGTCCTCCAGTTTTACGATGTTACCGGCGGCGCCGACGGGATGTCAGTGACGAAACCCACGATAGGTAGCTTCGAGTTTTATTCTAAATCCAGTTATTTTTACCTAGTGATGGTGATTACCTGTATAGCGGTCTACGTGGCGAAAAACATCGTCAGAACCCGGTCGGGCCGGGCTTTTGTGGCCGTACGCGATAACGACCTGGCGGCCGAGGTTATGGGTGTCAACCTGTGGATATACAAACTCACCGCCTTCTTTATCGGCTGCGTTTTTGCCGGTGTTTCCGCGGCATTGCTGATTCACTACTACGGCTTTATCAGCACCGATAATTTCCCCTTCATGAATTCTGTATGGTACCTGGGTATGCTCATCGTCGGCGGTATGGGAAGCACCAGCGGGGTTATCCTGGGCGTGGTCTCCCTCAAGCTGCTGGACGAAGCGGTGACCGTTTTCGGGCCGATGCTGGCCGCCATTTTTCCCGCCATCGCGGCCCAGGCGGCGGCTTCACTGGGTCTTATCATGCGCGGGCTGGTTATCATCGTTTTCCTTATCTTCGAGCCGCGGGGACTGGTACACCGCTGGGAGATTGTAAAATCGTATTACAGGCGATGGCCTTTCTCATACTAATAAGTAAAAAACGGGTGAAAGGAGGTGGATGAGTTAGAAGAAATATTATTGGCTATCTGGTGGTATCAACTTAGGAATTAAGAAGGAGGGAATATGACTAAGAAGACACTGTTTTTAATCATTTCTCTAGTAGTCATGCTGGCGGCTTTACTGGCGCTACCCGCCTGCACCACTACCAAAGAGACAACCACCACCCCCGCTCCGACCACGGCCAAGCCGGTTACGCTTTATATCGGCGGCACTTACTCGCTGACCGGCGCTTACGCCGAGGATACGGCGGCGGTGCTGGCCGGTTACCAGGACTACACCAAGTACGTCAACGAGACCAGGATGATGGCGCCCTGGCGGAGTGAGAAGTTACCGGACAATGTCAACCTGGAAGTGCTCTGGCGCGATGACGAGCTTAGCCCGGAAAAGGCGCTGTCTATCTATGATGAGCTTAAGGCCAAGGGTATACTCGTTTACCGCATAGGGGCGTCACAGACCGCAATGGCGTTGATGGACCTGCTGAACAAGGACCGCATCGGCGCTACCAGCATGGCCGCCGGCCCCTACCTGCTATCGCCGCCAAAAACTATCTTCACCAACTACCCGCTGTATACCGATGAGCTGGGTGCCATCGGCAACTGGTTCTTGGACAACTGGAAGAAAGCTGGCAATACGGCTAAACCCAGGGTAGCCTATCTCACCGCTGACAGTGCCCCGGGCAGGTCAATTGATATACACGAGATGCAAGCCTATCTGGAGAATGCCGGTTTCGAGTTTGTCGGCAAGCAGTTCGTGCCGATGGTAGTTACCACGCCGCCGACCACCCAATTGTCCTGGCTCAAGGACAACAAAGTAGACCTGGCTCTTGGCTGGGCGATCAATCCCGGCTCTCAGCCAACCATCAAGGAAGCCGTCAGGCTGGGAATGGGGACCAATCAGCCTTACAAAATAACCTTCGGCTTTGCTGCCCCAAGCCACCTGGCAGTCTTCGCCCCAGCGATGGGCACCATGGGTGACGGCGTCGTCGTCGCCGGCAGCTACCCTCCCCTGACCCACAAGGAATTGGCCGGGATAGCCTTCTACGACGAGCTACAGGCCAAGTACCACGCCGATAAACCGGTGACCCATATCATGTACCTTGCCGGTATCGTCGAGGCGATGATACAGAGCGAGGCGCTACGGCTGGCCATGCTACAGGTGCCGGCCGACCAGCTGAAGTCGGTTGACGTTCTGGAATACGGTTTCTACCAGATCAAGAACCTGAGCACCGGCGACCTGACACCGCCGCTGTCCTTTGGCCCCGCCGATGTCGAGGGTGCTAAAGAGATGCGCATCGACCAGGTACAGAACGGTGAAGTTGTTCTGGTAGGTACGTACCCGATTCTCGGCATTTACAAGCATGAATAATTGTCATATCGGGGGCTCCGTTACGGAGCCCCCGGCTACCTAACTAAATATTGCCGTATTTTGCGACAATCCTACTGAATATATACTGAATATATCCGGCCAGGGATAAAGATGATTTATCCTGCCGTGTTGCGCCTTCTTACGAAGAAGTACGTGCCTAGGCCAACTATAATAACTCCGGCGGCTACATAGATAACGATGAGCCACCAGGCAGTTCCCCCGGTCGTAACTGGTTCCATGATCGGGGCCGTTGGAGTTGGTTCAGGTGTCTTTTCAGGCTGTTTCACCGGTTCCAGTTTTTCCGCAAACTCTGGTGTTGGTGTCGGTGTGGGTGTGGGTTCCGGAATTTCTACTTCAGATACTTCGGCTACCTCGCCTTTGGGTGGGAGTTCCTCGACCGTAAAGCTGCCCGAGGCACTACTCACATTAACGGTGTATGTTCCACTTATGCCCTCGGTCACCATAAAGCTGACCGTCCGGCTTTCGCCGCCCTTCAAGGTCACGGCCTTGTCCTGGACAACTATACCGCCGATTTTCAGGACGATGGTATAGCTGCCGGATAAATCGCCGGTATTGGTTACGGTAACACTAACCGTGATGGACTCGTCAGGTTTTACGTCGGTCGGGGTAATGGTTATTTCACTGACCTCGAATTTGGCGGGTGCCATATGCGCCATGGCGGTATAGATAGAGAAGTGGCTTATTGGAGCGGTGATGGTATTGCTGTCGGGATTGACGACGCAGTCTTCGATCTCTACCCAGGCTCCATCCTGCCAGGTAGCACCATCATACTTCTGCCACTGGTATTCGTAGGTTTCGGGATCGCCGTCGGGGTCATTCCAGCCTGAGGGAACAGCCGTAAGAGTATTATTTGTGTAGGCCGGGTCTGGGGTAATCGTCACACTATCAATATACGGGTAAGAATTTAGGATAGTAATGGTATCCTCAACAGAATCACCAACATCGGTACCGTCACTTGGCTTGCAGATGACTTTAGCCTGCCTTTTAAACCGGAATCGGTCCGAGAGTTGTTTTGTTCTTGAATGATCAGCTCATTTCCCAGGAAGGAGTATATGTTATAAAATACTATTTAGATCAATAAATCACTCCGAAGAACCATTTGTGAATAATATCGATAAAAAATCAAGCGAAAAACCGAGAGAACTCATATTTCATAATATTCATGATCATGGCACAGAAATTGTGGATATGTGGATGAATGAAGTGGAGGCGAGGACTAGAACCCGAGTCAAATTTACGAAAAGTACCGGTGAGAACCAAAGATTAATCGCCGCTGCTGATGTGGTCAGGGATGTCCCGGTTATGAGCAGTCGGTATCCGTTACTTAACCTCGTTCAAAT
This sequence comes from uncultured Thermodesulfobacteriota bacterium, assembly GCA_964506935.1. Taxonomy (GTDB): domain Bacteria; phylum Desulfobacterota; class Zymogenia; order Zymogenales; family Zymogenaceae; genus CAZDOD01. The sequence continues at coordinate 9,865 of CAZDOD010000078.1, forward strand.
CCCCTTCGTTTTTCCTAGTGCAACTGTTGGAAGCAGGGTTATAGCTCAACTATACTCAGAATTTTCCGAACTGCGAGACGAATTGAGTGACACGAAAATCGTTGGAATAGGAACAGGTGCATTGATGGCCATCTTTTCAAGCAGAGCTTGGGGTCCTATACGTACTTTAGAGGACTTTAAAGGTGCCAGAACGAGGTCGCTCCTTCCGATAGATAGGTTTATGACAGCCCTCGGAGCCAAGCCAATACATGTCGGATATCTCGAAATAAGTCACCTTCTAGGAACAGGACAGCTAGATGCGGCAGTATTGGGCATACTCCCGTCATATATGTTTAGACTTGCGGAGGGAGCAGCGCCCTATTGTACCTTGGCTGGGGACTATTCGATTACCATGCACCCAATAAGAATATATATGAAATGGGATACATGGAATAAACTGCCACCCGATATCCAAAGAGTTATTGAAGAAATAGGTCCCGCCGATTCTGATTGTTGGTATGCCGTACACAGTGGTATGGATGCCGATAACAACTTACTAAAAGCAAAAGAATATATAAAACAAAAAGGAGAACTTTTTCGAGTCACTCCAGAAGAACTGAAACGGTGGCGCCAGTCAATACAAATAACTCAAGATTCAATTGTGAGAGATGTAGAAGCCAAAGGATTACCAGGCAGGAGATTCCTCAAACGAATGAATGAACTTGTCGCGGAATATGACTGACGGTATTAAAGCCCCCTTTTCTTATGGAATAAATCAAGTCATAATATCTCTGAGAGCCGCCTTGATTTTCTCCTGATTGGGTAGAGCATACTGTTCCACAGGCGGACTATAAAGGTAATCGAGTAGAGATAACAATCCTTAACTGATATCCAATATGACATAAGGGCAAGTGGGTAGGATTCCAGCTTATGAGGTTATATTACGCACTATGGTAAAGAGGTGACAAACGGTATCATCACTACCGGGGGTAGGCCATAGTTAAAGTAGGGGATTTGATAAACCATTCGGGTCAAAAGCATCTTTTATCTTTTTCGCCCATATGTGAAAATTACTATAAAGAGGGCCCAGTTTATCCATCGCGGATGTCGCCCGGGGTGGCGACGCGGCGTGATATCCGTGCTTGATGTCGGTTTCCGTTGACTTCTGTGCTATCTCCATGGGGATATTCCGGCTTTCCGGGTCGGTCCTATCATAAAAGAATAGCAATTCAATGTGAGCCAGATGACCGTACTCCATGGGGATAATCTGGAAGTTATACGGGGTATTTAAAATAAGTCCCTTATCAATATAATCATAGAAAAACTCGGGGATCGAGTCGGCCACTTCAAACATATGACGGATAGAGTCGCCACCGAGCTTGGTGCCCATCCATCCGCCGCCAAGTTTGAGTACTCTCTGTAGAAAGCTTACGATGATGAAGAAGTCCATGTTTTCCTCATATTTTTTCCTTATGGACTCATCAACAGCTTCGCCATCTGTTTCTTTGATAATGTTCCACATAACGCGTTCTTCGTACTCAAGCTCCTCGGGGGTCCAGGCAGCCAGATAGACCCACAGGGCTTGTGGTAGTTCCTTCTGATAGAGACCGCTGTTCCACAGTTCCCAGAAAGCATTGGCCGACTCCGTATACAAGACTGCCTCGGTCGCATAGAAGAACTTAAGGACGGCAAATCCGATCTCCGCTTCCCCCATTTCTATCATAGCGTCCCGGACTTTTTCCAGAGTGGGGAACTTAAAGATAAATACCTTGTGGCAGTCTACCGGGAAGCGTATCGTGTAATAGGGGGTATGTCCCTTCGTCGGCAGTACCCTGGGCCCCTTCCACGCATCCAGCCCAACGGCAATCCTGGTAACGATACCCAGTCCCCCTCCCCATCCACTCCAGCCTCGAGCCAGCCCACGGAGACTTGGCCCGGGACCGTCGGGGCAGAACCACCCGGCCCCGGCGCCCAATGAACCGACCGTCATCACTTCTCCGGTGGGCGTAACCCATTCATATCCCAGGAGATAGCGCGAGCATCTTGAATTACTATGTTGAACGTGATGGTCACCCGAGGTTAAAAAGTTCGCCAGCACGGAACACGAGGGCCCCGCCGATGCCGTAGGGTAATTGAGACCTCGCTTCAACACTTCCGGCTTCAACTGTACCTGCCTGACGCCGGGTTCGATAACTGCGTAGCGGTCTTCCTCATTGATTTCTAGTATCTTATTCATCCGCCTCATACTTATAATAATCATCCCCGGCTGACTGGAGAGACCGAATCCCATGAGCGATAGCGTAGCAACGTATTTAATGCCGTATCGATTGCATATACGGACGATTTCTTGGACTTCCTCGGTACTACCGGGCATGATGACAGCCTCCGGGCTGGGTGGCTTTCTAAGACCCCCAGGACCGGCGTGTCGGTATGCGGCCAGTATATATTCCCGCCCGCTTATATTTTCCGGTCCAACGACACTCTCGAATTCTTTATAGATGTGTTCTGGTAAACTCATATCAAATCCATTTAAAACCGGTCAGAGTGCTTTCACCACGAGTTCGGTAAGATCGTAATAACTCAGGTCATTACTGTTTTTTAAAGCATTCTTAAAATTGTTCTCTTTTTTATTTAAAAGCCCCACATAAAAATATGCTTTAAAATTATTCGGGTCTTTTGAGATGGACATTTGTAAATATTTATCAGCATCAGGATAGCTTTTAGCTTTATAAAGTAAAATTCCT
>CAZDOD010000079.1:0-12469 GCA_964506935.1 uncultured Thermodesulfobacteriota bacterium
AAGGTGGCTACCAAGGATTATGATGCCGTATTATGTGATATGAAGATGCCCGGTGTAGGTGGTAAGGAGCTATTTAACTTTATAAAAGGGAATAAACCAAAACTGTCTGATAAAATTGTATTTATTACGGGAGATATGTTAAGTGAAGACACGGAAAATTTCATGAAAACAACTGGCAGCTCTTTTATTGAAAAGCCCCTGCAGATAGATGTGTTATTCGAAGTAATTGAAGATTTATTTAGGGATTGAATTTAAAATTTACAGTTCAGAAGACATCCTATATTGACCCTCTAAATTGTACTTCTCTTCAAGCTTTAGATTTCTGTATTCACCGATGATCTCAAATCCGAAATTCCTATATAGTTTTATCGCATGCTCTTTAATAATCGATACATCCAGTATACAATTTTTCAGTCCAAGCTTTTTCTTTTTATTAAAAACATTTTTGATCAATTGAGTGCCGATACCCCTTTTTCGGGCCTCGGGTACCACGGCGAGACTTGCAAAATAATATACATCTTCGGGGGCATCCATAAAGAACCTCTTTACGTGCTGTCCCCGTCTGAATAATCTCACTAATTGAAAAAAGTTATAGTATTTCATGATCTGTTTTTCTACTATTTTATCTTGTACCTTTTTGGTTTTACCGTCGTAACTGAGTTCCAATCCCACAACTTTGTCATCTAATTGGGCAATACCGGCGAACTTGTGGCTGAATGTCCCGACTTCTTTTCTGAAGGCATATTCTATAAATTCGAGGGCCTTTTCTTTGTTTCCCCCGAATCCGAATGTGTGGTTGAAAAAACTCTGTCCGGCAAAATAGATCAATTCCCTGGCGACCCTCGAGTCTTCGGGGATTGCATCTCTTATTATCAGGTTTTTCATGAGATCTCCCTAAATTATATATACCAAAAAAATCATTCCACTAATTTCAATTAAATATCGTATCGATTTGGCAAAACAATAAAAAACAATACCTCACGAGATTTATTCAAAAAATCCTCCTGGAAATATTTATCGCACCAGCCCACTTCTCCCCTTTTTATGGTTGATTTTTTTACGTTTTTATTATAATACATTTTAAATAGTTCATTCAATATTAAATGAAATCGGTTTTTTATCTCTTTCTCTTTTGGTTTGTTTTTAGAGATAATATTGAATCTATCACTGTTTTTTTGTCTTTTGTGATTTTTTTTGATGGTGGAAAAAGCAAAAGAGTGGGCGAAGATACTCCTTGAGGCACTACCCTATATAAGGAGATTCTACAGTAAGACCATCGTCGTGAAATTCGGCGGGAACGCAATGGTCGATGAATCTCTAAAAAAGGATTTCGCCCTCGACATGATCCTCATGAAATATATCGGGATAAATCCCGTTATAATCCACGGGGGAGGCCCCCAGATCGGCGAACTCCTCGGAAGGCTCGGTAAAGAGTCCAAGTTCGTCGACGGCCTAAGGGTAACGGACTCCGAGACCATGGACGTCGTCGAGATGGTCCTCGTTGGAAGGGTAAACCAACAGATCGTTGGACTGATAAACTCCCTCGGCGGGAGCGCGATAGGGCTTTCGGGCAAAGACGGAAATCTCATCTCGGCAAAGAAGATGACGATTAGGGGTGGGACCTCGGACTCAAGCCCCCCAGAGATAATAGACCTCGGAAGGGTAGGGGAGGTCGTAGGTGTAAATGCCGATGTCCTCTCCACACTTAAGGGCGATGATTTCATCCCCGTGATAGCCCCGGTGGCGGCCGACGATAACGGCATGACCCTAAACATCAACGCCGATCTCGTAGCGGGCGCAATTTCGGGAAAGCTCCGAGCCGAAAAGCTGATACTGTTGACCGATGTCGAGGGCGTCATATCGGACGGGGCCCTTGTAAGCTCTATCACAGAGAGTGAAGCCAAAAAGATGATCGAAGAGGGTAAGATAACCGGCGGGATGATACCGAAAGTGAACTGTTGTGTCGATGCCTTGGATAAGGGCGTGAGTAAGACCCACATCATAGACGGGAGGGTCTCGCACTCGGTGCTCCTTGAGCTTTTTACCGATTCGGGCATCGGGACGGAGATAGTGCCCGATTGAAGATTTAGAGGGGAAGTGATATTGGATCTGAAATTCGACTATAGTCATCTCATGAATAATTATCTTCCCGCCCCTATCGAGATCATTCGGGGGAATGGGGCGTATCTCTGGGACGTGAATGGGAGGAAATACCTCGATTTCACTGCGGGTGTGGCGGTCGTGAACCTCGGCCACTCGCACCCTAAGCTTGTGAGTGCAATAAGGGAGGAGGCTGGAAACCTTATCCACGTCTCGAACCTCTTTCGGATACCTCCGCAGGCCGAGCTCGCCGAGATTTTGTGCGAGAACTCCTTTGCAGATAAATGCTTTTTCGCAAACAGCGGCGCCGAGGCGATAGAGGCGGCGCTCAAGCTATCCCGGAAATTCGGGATTGAGAAGAGGGGCGGCGCCCATGAGATCATCGCCGCCGAGGGCTCGTTCCACGGGAGGACCTTCGGGGCGATGTCCGCAACGGGTCAGACCAAGATAAGGGATGGATTCGGCCCGCTCGTTTCGGGCTTCGTCCACGTCCCCTACGGCGATATAAGGTCTCTGGAGGAGGCCGTAACCGAAAAGACAGCGGCCGTGCTCCTTGAGCCAATTCAGGGAGAAAACGGGGTCGTGGTTCCTCTCCCCGATTATCTGAAAGGGGTCAGGGATGTCTGTGACAGTGAGGGGATCCTCCTGATTTTTGATGAGATACAGACGGGGATGGGGAGGACCGGAACGCTCTTTGCCTATGAGGGTTTCGGCGTCGTGCCCGATGTGATGGCGCTCGCCAAGGGGCTTGCGGGGGGCCTTCCGATGGGGGCTTGTCTCGCAAATGATAGGGCAGGAGGTCTCTTCAAACCGGGAGACCACGCATCGACCTTCGGCGGCGGGCCGCTTATCAGCAGTGTGGCCAAAGTTGTTGTCGAGACCACGATAAATGACGGGATCCTCGAGAACTGCCGCGATGTGGGAGAGTATTTTATGTCGCGGCTTAGGGAGATAAAAGGCGAATTCGACTTTGTAAGTGAAGTGCGGGGAAAGGGGCTTATGATCGGTATGGCTCTTGAGAGGGGGGCGGGCGAAATCACAAAAAAAATGATGGAGAGAAACATCCTAATTAATCTCACGGCGAAAAATGTCGTCAGGTTCACACCTCCACTTATCATCACACGTGCGGAGGTGGATGTTGTCGTGTCGGCTCTTAGGGATGTCTTGAGGGGGATATGATGTCTATGAAGAAGGATTTTTTGAGGCTTTCACACTTGACTCGAGATGAGGGGTGGGAGATAATTGATCGGACGAGGGATATCAAACAAAAGACCCAAAATCGAATCAAATACACACCCCTTTCAGGCAAGACTCTCGCCATGATCTTCGAGAAGCCCTCGACCAGGACAAGGGTCTCTTTCGAGGTGGGTATCTATCAATTAGGCGGGATGGCCCTCTACCTCAGCTCAAACGATCTCCAGCTCTCCCGCGGGGAGAGCGTTTCGGACACGGCGAAGGTCCTTTCTAGATATGTCGATATGGTCATGATCAGGGCTTTTTCCCAGGATATGGTTGAGGAATTCGCGAAGAACGCCGAGGTCCCCGTGATAAACGGCCTGACCGACCTGACACACCCATGTCAGGTGATGAGTGACGTCTATACGATTTCGGAGATAAGTGGGAAAAATATCGGCGGCATAAAGGTGGTATATTTGGGGGATGGAAACAACGTGGCGAATTCATGGATAAACGCCGCGGTGCTGTTCGGCTTTGGTCTCACAATTGCGTGTCCTGAAGAACTCATGCCCAATAGCGAGATATTAAAGGTCGGATTGGAAAAATCGGCCGGCAAAATCAAAATAATCCACGACCCGAAGACCGCCGTCTCCGATGCAGACGTGATCTATACCGATACATGGTTAAGCATGGGGGACGATGAGGGGAAAAGGGGGTGGAAGTTGGATATATTGGGGGGCTATCAGCTAAACAGTGAGCTTCTGAGCCACGCCCAAAAAGATACGATGGTGATGCACTGTCTCCCCGCACACCGCGGTGAGGAGATAACCGACGATGTAATGGATGGGGAGAGTTCTGTTGTCTTCCCGCAGGCCGAGAACCGTCTCCACGTACAAAAGGCGATTATGGATATACTAAATGAAAGGCGGGAGAAAATAGATGAAGGGTAAGGTTAAGAAGGTTGTCGTGGCATATTCCGGGGGGCTGGACACCTCGGTGATCCTAAAGTGGGTAAAAGAGAACTACGGGGCCGAGGTCATCGCGTTTGCCGCCGATGTCGGTCAGGGAGCGGAAGAGCTTACCGGACTTGAAGAGAAGGCATATGCCACGGGGGCGGACAAGGTCTACATTGAGGATTTGAGGGAAGAATTCGTGAGGGACTTCGTCTTTCCGATGCTTCGGGGGTGTACGGTCTATGAGGGGACGTATCTTCTCGGGACGTCGATAGCAAGGCCGCTGATCGCCAAACGTCAGATAGAAATAGCCCAGAAAGAGGGGGCCGATGCGGTCTGCCACGGATGTACCGGAAAGGGGAACGATCAGGTAAGGTTCGAGATTGCGTATCTGACGCTGAAGCCGGATGTCACGATCATCTCGCCGTGGCGCGAGTGGGAGTTCGATTCGAGAAAGGCGCTGATAGTCTATGCAAAAGAGCATTCGATACCTATTTCTGTAACTGCGGAAAAGCCGTACAGTACCGATAGGAACCTCTTCCATATGAGCTTTGAGGGGGGGATACTCGAAGATCCATGGGCGGCGCCGCCAGCTGATATGTTCAAGATGACGAGGTCGCCGGTTGACGCACCCGATCAGGTAACAACTCTTGAGATAGAATATAAGGAGGGGGACCCCGTGTCGATCGACGGAAAAGAAATGTCCCCCGCAGCCATCCTAACTACCCTAAACGAGCTGGGCGGAAAAAACGGGATTGGAAGGGTCGATATGGTTGAAAATCGCTATGTCGGGATAAAATCGAGGGGGGTCTATGAGACCCCCGGCGGCACGATACTCCATGTTGGCCACCGTGCGGTCGAGTCGATCACTATGGACAGGGAGGTAATGCATCTAAGGGATTCCCTTATCCCCCAGTATGCGAGACTGATCTATAACGGCTACTGGTTTTCTCCGGAGCGCAAGGTACTCCAGAAGGTTATAGACGAGGCCCAAAAAAATATAACGGGGCGTGTGAGGCTCGATCTCTACAAGGGGAACGTCATAGTGGCGGGCAGGGCATCCGAGCAGACCCTCTATCACGACGGATTTGCAACGTTTGACGAGGACAGTGTGTATACACCCGCAGATGCGACGGGTTTTATAAGGCTCAACGCCCTGAGGCTCAGGATCAAGGCACTCTTGGGGATCGAGTAATTTAAAAGGGCTGAAAACATGAAGAAAAAGCCGTGGGGAGGGAGATTCAGGAAGAGAACCGATGAGAGGGTGGAGGCCTTTACATCCTCACTTTCGTTTGATCTCCGCCTCGCGAAATATGACGTCATCGGGAGCATCGCCCACGCAAAGACGCTGGCGAAGGCCGGTTTGATAGACAAAGGAGAGCTCGATTCCTTGGTCGGTGAACTCGAGAAGATCGGACACGAGATCGACGAGGGGAAATTCGCCTTCGATTCGTCGCTTGAGGATATCCATATGAATATCGAGGCGGCATTGAGGGAGAGGCTCGGCGATCTCGGCGGGCGCATCCACACGGCGAGGAGCCGAAACGACCAGGTGGCGACCGACACCCGACTCTTCGTCAAAGAAGAGGCTGGTTTGGCCGCCTCGGCGCTGGCGAAATTGAGGGGAGTGATCCTCGATCTGGCAAAGAAGCACATCGATGTTGTGATGCCCGGTTATACACATCTCCAGAGGGCACAGCCGGTGCTTCTGTCCCATCATTTATTGGCATATTGGGAGATGTTTTATCGGGACGAAAAGAAATTTAAGGCGGCGTGGAAATCAGCCGATGTAATGCCGCTTGGCTCAGGCGCCCTTGCAGGGGTACCGTATCCTCTCGACAGACAATATACGGCGAAGCTTCTGGGATTTTCCGATATCACGAGAAACAGCATGGACGCCGTGAGCGACCGAGACTTCATCCTCGACTATATCTACGCCGCGGCGATATGTATGATGCACCTATCACGCCTGGCGTCGGAGCTTGTTATCTTTTCGAGCTCGGAGTTCGGCTTCGTACTCCTCCCCGACGATTACGCAACGGGGTCAAGCATCATGCCGCATAAAAAAAACCCCGATGTGCCGGAGCTCGTGAGGGGCAAGACCGGGAGGGTATACGGTGATCTCATCGGTGTCCTGACGATGATGAAAGGGCTCCCGCTCGCATATATGCGGGATATGCAGGAGGACAAGGAAGCCCTATTCGACGCAAGGGACACGGTATATGCCTCCATCTCGGTTATGAGCGGGCTTTTGTCCGAGATAGGATTCGACGCGAAAAGGATGGCGTCATACACCCTCGGGAATTTCATCACGGCGACCGACGCCTCCGACTATCTCGTGAAAAAGGGGATGAACTTCAGAGACGCCCACGAAGTGGTTGGCAGGATGGTGGCGGACTTGGAGGCTGTGGGGAGGAATCTCTTCGATCTCTCATTTGAGGAGTGGAAGGGATTTTGCCCGGCCTTCGAAAAGGATATAATCGAGGCGATAACGTGTGAGGCGTCCATCACTTCGCGAAAGACCTTTGGGGGGACATCGAGGGAGAGGGTAGAGGAGATGATAGATTTATTGAGTGAATTGGAGATAATAGAGCTCGAAGAAAAATCTTGACAAAAATTCGATGAGACTGAAAGTCGATTTTTTTCGAGTATTTATAAATAGTACAAAATATGGAGGAAATATAATATGTTAAAAAGAATATTAATCCCCTTTATTGCAGTGGGATTTATTGCCGGATGTCTTGTCACCTCCTGCGGGGTCAAGGCACCGCCGCTCCCGCCGGAGTTCGTCGTTCCGAAAAAGGTCAATGACCTCAAGGTGAGAAAAGAGGACGGCGGTGTAACGCTAAAGTGGACTATGCCGAAAGAAAACACCGACGACTCCACCCTCACCGATCTAGCGGGATTTAGGGTCTTCAGAAAAGACATCCCAGACGAAGATATCGATTGCCCGCCGTGTTCGGGTGAGTTCGAGGAGATATACGATTTTACCCTCGTCGCCCCGGGGAGGGCTAATATCAAAGGGGACACAATTTATCTCGAAGACCTTTCGCTCTCCGGTGGAATAACATATGTCTATATGGTTGTCTCCTACAACAGCGGCGGCTTTTACAGCGACCCATCCAATACCATCGAGGTCTATTTTCAGAGGTAGGTTTGAATTACTTCAACTTCACCGATGGGGAGTTGTTCACCGAGGATGTCCCTGTCAGCGAGATAGCAGATGATCTCGGAACCCCGGTTTACATCTACAGCGCCAGGACTCTGCGGCATCATTTCAAGGTCTTTGATGACGCCTTCGGAGGTCTGGACCACCTGATCTGCTTTGCCATGAAGGCGAACTCCAACCTAGAAGTACTCAGGCTCTTTATCGGGATGGGGGCGGGTCTGGACATCGTATCGGGCGGCGAGCTGTTTCGCGGCCTGAAGGCCGGGGTCGATCCGAAAAAGGTTGTCTATTCGGGTGTAGGGAAGACGACAAAGGAGATAAGAGAGGCGCTTTCTGCAAAAATCCTTATGTTTAATGTCGAGTCCTTTCAGGAGCTCGAGGTTATAGGCGAGATCGCCGAAGAAATGGGTGTTACGGCGAAGATCTCGGTCAGGATCAATCCCGACGTTGACCCTAATACCCACCCGAAGATTTCGACTGGCCTCAGATCGAATAAGTTCGGGATTGATATAAAGAAGGCGGTAGAGGACTATGAGAAGGCGAGAAGGCTCAAGAACATAGAGGTCGTCGGAGTCGACTGCCACATAGGCTCCCAGGTTACAGAGCTCGCCCCCTTCAAGGACGCCCTAGGGAGGATAAAGGAGCTTGTGCTCCTGCTACGGGACAGGGGATTTGATATAAGCTATCTCGACTTCGGCGGCGGGCTTGGGATCACCTATTCGGATGAGGAACCGCCCGATCCATCCGAATACGCACGTGCCATAGGGGAGATCGCGGGCGACCTGGACATCAGATTCATACTTGAGCCCGGACGTGTCCTTGTCGGAAACTCCGGGATCCTCTTGACGAGGGTCCTCTACACTAAGGAGGCCGAAAAGAACTTCATCATAGTCGATGCTGGTATGAATGATCTGATCCGTCCCGCCATCTACGACTCCTATCACAAAATAGTCCCCGCCAAAGAGAGGGAGGGGCCCGAGATTACAGCCGATGTGGTCGGGCCCGTCTGTGAATCGTCCGACTATCTGGCGCTGGGTAGAAAGATAAGGGCTGTAGATAGAGGGGAGCTCATTGCGGTTATGAGCGCCGGTGCCTATGCATTTCCGATGGCGTCAAACTACAACTCCCGTCCCCGATGCGCCGAGGTGATGGTGGACGGAAAAGACTACAAGGTCATTAGGAAAAGGGAGACCTACGATGACTTGATCCTCGGAGAGGAGATATAGTCAAAGTCATCGTGTATCGAAATTTAATAGAACTAAATTTTAGAAATCTTGTCTAATCTTTTGAGGGTTTTTTAAGGGGAAATGGAAGAGATCGAGTTCTACAAGATGAGCGGGAGCGGAAACGACTTCATCATTATCGATAACAGAAAAGGGGTTTTTTCGTTTTCCGATATCCCACTTGCGGTTTCGAAGCTGTGTCGGAGGGGGCTTTCGGTCGGAGCCGACGGGTTGATACTTCTTTTGGAGACCGAAGATAAAGGGCTCGATTTCGCATGGGAATTCTACAACGCCGACGGCTCCAAGGCATCGATGTGCGGAAACGGGGCGCGCTGCGCCGCCCGTCTGGCATATCTTCTGGGCATCTCGGGAAGGAAGATAGCCTTTTTGACCTCGGCCGGAAAAATCGAGGCGGAGGTCAAAAGCGAAGGGAGGGTCAAGCTGGGGATGGAATCGCCCACCGATACAAGGCTCGGTCAATCCCTCGATTTGGACGGGAGGAAGATAAGTTACCATTTTGCGGTCGCGGGTGTCCCGCACGTCGTTTTGGATGTTTCAGATCTCGGAGAAGGGATAGAGGATGTTGATGTCGAAGCTTTGGGAAGGGAGATACGATACCACCCCGACTTTGCTCCGGAAGGTGTGAACGTCAACTTTGTATCTGTGGGCGAAGACAAGATCGTAAAGATACGAACATACGAGCGGGGTGTCGAAGGGGAGACGATGGCGTGTGGAACCGGAGCGGTTGCGGCGGCGGTGCTTATGCATCTTATGGGAAAAGTCAGGCCCCCGGTCTTTGTCCTCCCAAAATCCGATATAGCCCTAAACGTCCATTTCGAGAAATCTGGAAAAGGGGTAAAGGATGTCTCTTTGGAGGGGGACGCCCGCTTGATCTACCGGGGAAAGATTAATAATGAGGCAATGGATTAACGGAGTTTAAGGCATGTATGATTTTAAAGGAGCTTTTACAGCTTTAGTCACACCCTTTAATAAAGGTGGTGTAGATTTCGATGCACTGGGGGAGCTGTTGGATTTTCAGCTTTCGGGGGGCATCTCCGGCATCGTCCCCTGCGGCACGACGGGTGAATCCTCCACGCTTTCCCACGAGGAGCACAATCAGGTCGTCGAATTTGTTGTAAAGACTGTGAAGGGGAGGGTCCCGGTTATCGCCGGTGCCGGCTCGAACAGCACCACAGAGGCGATAGCGCTTACGACCCACGCCAAAAAGGTCGGGGCGGACGCCGCTCTTTTGATAACCCCCTACTACAATAAACCGACCCAGGAAGGACTCTACCTCCACTTTACCGAGGTGGCAAGGGAGGTCAATATACCGATAATCCTCTACAATGTCCCCAGCAGGACGGGCGTAAATATGCTCCCACCGACCGTGGCCAGGCTCTCTAAAGTAAAAAACATCGTTGGGATCAAGGAGGCGACGGGCTCGCTTGCACAGGTCTCCGAGGTGGTAGAGATGGTTGGGGATGATTTTGCGGTTTTGTCGGGCGATGATGCCACGACGCTCCCGCTGCTTGCCGTGGGCGGGAGGGGTGCAATCTCTGTGACCTCCAATATAGCGCCGAAAGATACAAATGATATGGTAATGGCCTATCTCAATGGAGATGTAGACAGGGCAAGAAAACTGCATTACAAGCTTATGCCGCTTGTCCGTGCCATGTTCCTTGAGACCAATCCCGTCCCCGCCAAGGCCGCCCTGGGGCTGATGAAAAAAATGAAACCCGATGTGCGGCTCCCGCTGGCACCCCTTTCAAAGGATAACCTGAACACCTTAAAGAAGGTGATGAAGGATTACAGACTTATATGAGAAGGATTGATTTATCTGATATCCTTCTGGGATAACTTCGAGTAGTCGTCCATCTTCATAACACTATCGGTCCCGCCCAAAGACGCATCGTTTTTGGGTTTCTTTTTTTTGTGGGAATGGTTATACTAAAAGCGGGGTCGGATTTTTGGGTGAGTCATCTTAAGTTTGGAGAAATCAAATGGCACTGGAAGACAAGGGAAAACTAAAGTTTTCTATCTGGTATATTGTTATAGCGGCATTGGTCGTATATATGGTGGCGAACCTCCTTTTAAAGAAGAAGGTCGAGACGATCGAATACAGCCAGTTCAGGATCTATGTTACAGAAGAGAGGGTCAAAGACCTAAAGATCGGGGAGGAAGAGATCACGGGGACCCTGATCGGTGGGGATGACGAAACCGAAACGGGAAAAACCGAAGAGGTGACGTTCAAGACCGTAAAGGTCGATGACCCCGAATTGGTGAGTTTGTTAAATGAGAAGGGGATAAACTATTCGGGCGGCAGGGAGAACACGGTATTTATTCAGTTGCTCCTGTGGGCACCGATATTTATACTTTTCGGTTTTTTATGGTTTTTCCTCATTCGGAGGATGGGAAAGGGGGGGCCGGATTTCATGTCTGTTGGTCGCTCGAAGGCCAAGATATATGCCGAGGACCAGGTGAAGGTGAACTTCGGCGACGTGGCAGGGGTGGACGAGGCTGAGGAGGAGCTCGGCGAGGTGATAGAATTTTTGAAGAAACCCGAAAAGTTTCAGCGCCTCGGCGGGAAGATACCCAAGGGGATCCTGCTTGTCGGCCCGCCCGGCACGGGTAAAACACTCCTTGCGCGGGCCGTGGCGGGGGAGGCGGGCGTCCCCTTCTTCTCGATCTCCGGCTCGGAATTCGTCGAGATGTTCGTGGGCGTGGGCGCCGCAAGGGTCCGCGACCTCTTCAACCAGGCTCAGGCGAAGGCGCCCTGCATCATCTTCATCGACGAGCTCGACGCCCTCGGAAAGGTCAGGGGCGTAAACCCGACGGGGGGACACGACGAGAGGGAGCAGACCCTGAACCAGCTCCTGGTCGAGATGGACGGGTTCGATGCGAGGAAGGGCCTGATACTCATGGCCGCAACCAACCGGCCGGAGATACTCGATCCCGCGCTCCTTCGGGCCGGGAGATTCGACCGGCACGTCCTCGTCGATAAGCCGGACAAAAAGGGGAGATTAGAGATACTCAAGATACACTCTCGAAGTCTTGTTCTCGCAAAAAATGTGGATCTCGAAAAGATTGCCGCCAAGACGCCGGGTTTTGTGGGCTCCGACCTCGCAAATATCGCAAACGAGGCCGCACTCCTCGCCGCCAGGGGGGGTAAAAAGGCAGTCATGGACGATGACTTCGATGAAGCCATAGAGCGGGTCGTGGCGGGGCTCGAAAAAAAGAACCGTATCATGAATCAGGAGGAAAAGGAGCGGGTGGCGTACCACGAGGTCGGCCATGCGATAGTGGCAACCAAGCTTTCCGGGACCGATCCAGTCGAAAAGATATCGATCATCCCGAGGGGCATCGCCGCCCTCGGATACACGCTTCAGCTACCCACCGAGGACCGATACCTCATGACAAAGACAGAGCTCAATAACAAGCTTGCGACGCTCCTCGGAGGCAGGGCGGCCGAAGAGATCATCTTCGGCGAGCCGTCGACCGGGGCGGGAAACGACCTCATCAAGGCAACGGACATCGCCCGGAGCATGGTGGAGGAATACGGGATGAGCGAGAAGATGGGGCTCGTCACATTCGGGAGGAACAGGGGGACGAGTTTTTTGGGGATTGGGATCGAGGGGGCGCCCGACCACAGCGACGATACATCGCGGGAGATAGACAGCGAGATAAAGAGGATGGTCGATGAGTCCTACGATACGGCGAAGGGGATCCTCACGAAGGAGAAGAAGAGGCTCGAGAAGATGTCAAAGCGCCTCCTTGAGGTCGAGGTGTTGGAGGACGAGGAGCTAAAAGAGCTACTGGGGACGAAAAAGGGGGAAAAAGCCTCAAAATAG
>CAZDOD010000080.1:0-4625 GCA_964506935.1 uncultured Thermodesulfobacteriota bacterium
CCTATTTAACAATATCGCTGATGACTCCGGCGCCTACCGTCCTTCCGCCCTCACGAATGGCGAAACGAAGCTCCTTTTCCATAGCTATCGGAGTTATCAAATCAACAGATACAGTCACGTTGTCACCAGGCATCACCATCTCCGTCCCCTCAGGCAACGTCACTATACCGGTAACATCAGTCGTCCGAAAATAAAACTGTGGACGATATCCACTGAAAAAAGGCGTGTGACGACCACCCTCCTCCTTCGTAAGCACATATACACTCGCCTTAAAATCCGTGTGAGGCGTGATGCTACCAGGCTTCGCAACAACCTGTCCACGCTCTACCTCCTCACGCTTCGTACCACGCAATAAAACCCCTATGTTGTCACCGGCACGACCCTCGTCCAAAGTCTTGCGAAACATCTCAACTCCCGTACACACCGTCTTGGCCGTGGGATGAATACCAACTATCTCCACCTCATCGCCCGTCTTTATTATCCCACGCTCAAGCCTCCCCGTAACAACCGTACCACGACCCGATATAGAAAAAACATCCTCTATCGGCATCAAAAAAGGCTTGTCTATGTCACGCTCAGGAACAGGTATATAAGTATCCAGTGCATCCAATAACTCAAATATGCACTTGGTCTCCTCGGCATTGGGATCGCCGCTCTCAAGGGCCTTTAAGGCGCTACCCTTGATTATCGGTATATCATCGCCGGGAAACTCGTACTGGGAAAGAAGCTCCCGAAGCTCCAACTCCACCAGCTCTATCAGCTCGGGATCATCGACCATGTCGGTCTTGTTCAAAAATACCACTATGTAAGGAACTCCAACCTGCCTCGCCAACAATATGTGCTCACGTGTCTGGGGCATCGGACCATCATTGGCACCAACCACCAGTATCGCACCGTCCATCTGGGCCGCACCCGTAATCATGTTCTTGATGTAGTCGGCGTGACCGGGACAGTCCACGTGAGCGTAATGACGATTCGCCGTCTCGTATTCAACGTGGGCCGTCGCTATCGTTATCCCACGCTCCTTCTCCTCGGGCGCCTTGTCTATCTGATCAAAAGGTACATACTCGGCCCCGCCCCCCTTCTCCAACACCAATGTTATCGCAGCCGTCAGAGTAGTCTTGCCGTGATCTATGTGACCTATCGTACCCACATTCACATGGGGCTTCGTCCTCTCAAACTTCTTCTTGGCCATCTTTCCTACCTCCGATTTTTTTACCTTATCTTTCCCATCTTTTTGATCTCACCACCTCATCTCATACATCCGGATGCCTTATCGATTCGAGGTCGGTGCCAACCATTCGGAGTCTCGCACCATACCGCCCCCTCACACTACCTCCAACCCCATACACTCCCAGACTCCGTTACGCTATCGGGTTTCTCTATGTCTTAGCTCCTGCAACTATTTCTTCTGATATATGTTGCGGTACTTCCTTGTAATGAGAAAACTGCATTGTATATGTTGCCCTGCCCTGGGTCATGGATCTTATTTCAGTTGCGTAGCCGAACATCTCTTCGAGGGGCACCTGTGACTTAATGGTCTGTGTCCCTGCCCTCGGCTCCATGCCCGATATCTTCCCCCTTCGGGACGACAAGTCCCCGACTATATCACCGGTGAACTCCTCGGGTGTGACCACCTCGACGTCCATAACGGGTTCAAGCAACATCGGCCCGGCCCTTTTCGTCGCTTCCTTGAAGGCCATAGATCCAGCGATTTTAAAGGCGAGCTCCGAGGAATCTACCTCATGATAAGAGCCGTCTTCGAGGGTGACCTTCACATCGACGACCGGATACCCCGCCAGTACCCCTTCCTCCATTGTGGTCTCGACACCCTTTTTTATCGCCGGGATATATTCCTTGGGCACCCTTCCGCCCACAACCTTATTTTCAAAGACAAAGCCTTCACCGGGTTTATTTGGTGAAACGACGAGTATAACGTGTCCATATTGACCGCGACCGCCGGATTGCCTTACGAATTTACCCTCTGCCCTTTCGGACTTTTTAATAGTCTCTTTATATGCCACCTGGGGACGACCGACATTTGCGTCGACTCCAAACTCCCTCGTGAGCCTGTCCGTGATGATCTCGAGATGGAGCTCTCCCATACCCGATATGATAGTCTGAGAGGTCTCCTCGTCCACACGAACGTGAAAAGAGGGATCTTCCTTGGCAAGCTTGCCCAGAGAGATAGAGAGCTTCTCCTCATCGGACCTAGTTTTAGGCTCCACGGCAACCGATATGACCGGCTCGGGAAAATCCATGGCCTCGAGTATAACGGGAAGTTTTGGGTCGGACAAAGTATCGCCGGTTGAGGTATTCTTAAGTCCCACGACCGCCGCTATATCACCGACGTATACCTCCTCTATATCTTCCATCTTATTTGAGTGTACCTTTAGGAGTCTTCCTATCCTCTCTTTTCTTCTACGGCTCACATTATAGACATCGGACCCCTTTTTGAGGTGGCCGCTGTAAACCCTGATGTATGTAAGCTGGCCGACGTATTGATCGGTTGTTATTTTGAACACGAGGGCTGCAAAGGGAGCGTCGTCATCCAGCGGGAGGTCTATTTCCTTTCCGGAATCCGGTTCGATCCCCTTGACCTGATGGATATCCAATGGAGACGGCAGAAAATCCACTACTGCATCGAGCAGGGGTTGAACGCCCTTATTTTTGAATGCAGAGCCCAAGATGACCGGCACTATATCACCGAATATCGTCCCTTTTCTCAGCGCCTTCCTTATCGCCTCCTCATCTATCTCCTCACCCTCCAAATAGTGGGACATCATATCATCGTCGAAGTCGCATGCGGCCTCTATGAGCTTTTCCCTCATCTGGTTTGTTGTGGCAACGAGGTCTTCGGGGATTTCCACCTCATGGAAATCGGCACCGAGGGTGCTGTCGTCGTATACGATTCCCTTTTTTCTGATCAGGTCAACCACTCCCTCGAACTTATCCTCTGTCCCTATTGGAATCTGTGTGAGCACAGGTCGCGCCCCAAGCCTCTCTTCCATCTGGGATATTACATTCAAGAAGTCGGCACCGGTCCTGTCCATCTTATTTATAAAGGCTATGCGGGGTATATTATATTTATCGGCCTGGCGCCATACCGTCTCAGACTGGGGCTCGACGCCTCCCACGGCGCAGAAGACCGCCACGACACCGTCCAAGACCCTGAGCGATCTCTCCACCTCGGCGGTAAAGTCCACATGTCCGGGGGTATCTATGATATTTATGCGAAAACCCCTCCAGAAACAGGTCGTCGCAGCGGAGGTGATCGTGATCCCCCTCTCCTGCTCCTGCTCCATCCAGTCCATCACCGCTGTACCGTCGTGGACCTCTCCCATCTTGTATGATATACCGGTATAGAAGAGAATCCTCTCGGTGGTGGTGGTCTTGCCCGCATCTATATGGGCCATAACCCCGATGTTTCTGTTCTTTTTTAGGGGAACTATTCTCAATTAATTACACCTCAACTAAAAAAAAGCCTTGAAACAAGGCTTCGGATAATTGCTTTTAACAACAACTACCAGCGATAATGGGCGAAGGCCTTGTTGGCTTCGGCCATCTTATGAGTATCCTCTCTCTTTTTGACTGCAGATCCCTTGTTGTTGTAGGCATCCAGTATTTCGGCTGCGAGCCTTTCCTTCATAGACTTCTCACCCCGATTGCGAGCATAGTTTATGAGCCATCTGACTCCCAGGGCCTCGCGTCTCTCATTCCTAATCTCCACCGGTACCTGATAAGTGGAACCTCCAACCCTCCTCGACTTAACCTCGATGACGGGTTTTATGTTACTGAGGGCTTTTTTGAAGACAAGTATCGGGTCTTCTTTGATCTTATCCGCCACCATATCCAATGCACCGTAAAATATCCTCTCGGATAGGCTCTTTCTTCCTTCAAGCATCATGCAGCTGATAAACTTCGCCACCAACTTATCATTATATTTGGGATCGGGAAGTACATCCCTTTTTGTTACTACTCTCCTTCTCGGCATCTATTTTCCTCTTTTATCCCTATTTTTCTCTTTATCTCAGACTTACCCTTTCCCCTGTCTCCCTATCCCCTTAGACCTTCGGCTGTTTTGATCCGTACTTAGATCTACTCTTTTTCCTATCCTGGACGCCCAGTGCGTCGAGGGTTCCTCGGATAATATGATATCTGACTCCCGGGAGGTCTTTAACCCTCCCCCCCCTGATCAGGATTACAGAGTGCTCCTGGAGGTTGTGTCCAACCCCCGGAATATAGCTTGTTACCTCAATACCATTGGTGAGCCTTACCCTTGCAACCTTCCTTAGGGCGGAGTTTGGCTTCTTGGGTGTCGTGGTATAGACCCTTACGCACACACCTCTCTTTTGAGGTGATCTCTGGAGAGCGGGCGCAGAGGTCTTGGACTTTAGTTTCTTCCTCCCCTTCCTCACCAACTGGTTAATTGTAGGCATTTTTTATATCTTCTTCAAATAAAAGTGAGAAAACTTAAGAATACTATCAATAATAGTATTATTTGTCAAGCATTTTTATAACTCTTTTATGGCTGCAATATATATTTATGTCTTCCTGAAATTGTCATGTGATTGCAGCCATCTCATCGCTTTTAATCCGCAACCGCCTCTTCCCTCTTCTCTTCC
>CAZDOD010000080.1:4725-12466 GCA_964506935.1 uncultured Thermodesulfobacteriota bacterium
ATTGCAGCCATCTCATCGCTTTTAATCCGCAACCGCCTCTTCCCTCTTCTCTTCCTTCTCCAGTTCATGGTATTTCTGAAATCCCGTGCCTGCGGGGATGAGTCTGCCCATTATGACATTTTCCTTGAGACCCCTGAGATAATCGGTCTTCCCATGAATAGAGGCCTCGGTCAGAACCTTCGTCGTCTCCTGGAACGAGGCTGCGGATATAAAACTATCGGTCGACAGTGACGCCTTTGTAATCCCCAGAAGCAACGGTTCACCCTCTGCGGGAATGCCGCCTCGGGCGATGACTTTTCGGTTCTCTTCCTCGAAGGTGTGCTTTTCCACCTGCTCACCCACCAGAAACTTCGTGTCCCCCATTTCGGTTATCCTGATCCTTCTGAGCATCTGTCGTACAATAACCTCGATATGTTTATCGTTTATCTTGACACCCTGAAGTCTGTATACCTCCTGAACCTCATCGACGAGATACCTTGCCAGCTCTTTCTCTCCCAAAACCTGAAGGATATCATGGGGATTTGCCGAGCCTTCCATAAGGGATTCTCCAGCCTTCACGAGGTCACCTTCGTGGACGTTTATATGTTTACCCTTGGAGATGAGGTATTCCTTCGGTTCCCCGACCTCCGGGGTAATTACCACTTTTCTCTTTCCCTTCACATCCTTTCCGAAATTTACCACCCCGTCGATCTCGCTGATAACGGCGAACTCTTTCGGCTTTCTGGCCTCAAACAACTCCGCCACCCTAGGCAGACCGCCGGTGATATCCTTCGTTTTCGTGGTTTCCCTCGGGATCTTTGCGAGGACACCCCCCGCCTCGATCCTGTCCCCCTCGGCAACCATGATATTTGCGCTGACGGGCATAAAGTACCTGGCCATGGCGGTTGAGCCCGGGAGTTTTAAGGTCCTACCCTGATCATCCTTTATGGACACGCGGGGTCTCGCCTCCGGGTCTTTTGACTCGACGATGACCTTACGGGAGAGTGAGGTTACGGGATCGAGCTGTTCCTGCATTGTTATCCCCTCTATAACATCGCCGAATTTGACTATACCGGAGACATCGGTGAGAATCGGGGTTGTATAAGGGTCCCATTCGGCTATCATCTGGCCCGCCTTGACTTCCTCACCGTCAGTAGCTAGAAGTTTGGACCCATATATTACCGGATAGCGCTCCCTTTCCCTGCCGCTTTCGTCCTGTATAATGATCTCACCGTTTCTGTTCATAACGATGAATGGGCCTACATTTGACTTTACAACTTGGAGATTGTAGTATTTCACTTTTCCATCGTTTCTAGTCTCGAGAGTCGTCTGTTCGGCCCTCCTTGATGCCGTACCGCCGATATGAAAGGTCCTCATGGTAAGCTGAGTTCCGGGTTCACCTATCGACTGGGCGGCGATAACTCCCACGGCCTCACCGATATTTACTTTTTTCCCTCTAGCGAGATCCCTTCCGTAGCAATTCGCACAGAGGCCCCGTTTGGAACGGCAGGTCAGAACCGAACGGGTCTTGACCCTCTCCAGCCCCGCCTCCTCTATTTTTTCGACCAGTGGCTCGTTAATCTCTTCATTAGCGTGAACTAGGATTTCGTCTGTATACGTATCCTTTATATCTTCGAGGGCGACCTTGCCCAGGATCCTGTCTCCAACGGGCTCTATGATCTCGCCCCCCTCTACGAGCGGAGTGACGTAGATACCGTCTATCGTCCCGCAATCTACCTCGGAGATGATCACGTCTTGCACTACATCCACAAGGCGTCTTGTGAGATATCCCGAGTTGGCGGTCTTGAGTGCGGTATCTGCAAGCCCCTTCCTCGCCCCGTGAGTCGAGATGAAGTATTGGAGGACGGTCAATCCCTCTCTGAAGTTTGCGGTAATCGGCGTCTCTATGATCTCACCCGAAGGCTTTGCCATAAGACCCCTCATGCCTGCAAGCTGTCTAATCTGCTGCTGGGAACCCCTGGAACCGGAATCCACCATCATATGAATGGAGTTAAAGCTGGGCACCCTTATTGGCTTTTTGTCTTCGCCAATAATCGTATCATAGGCCAGTTCATCGGTCATCTCACCGGCAATCTCCTCGGTAACGTCGGCCCAGATATCGATTACCTTATTGTACCTCTCGCCGTCGGTGATGAGGCCTTCGGCATATTGCTTTTCAACCTTTAGGACTTCTTCTCTCGCCTCTTCGAGGAGCTTGTCCTTATTTTTCGGTACCCTCATATCTTTTATGGAAATAGATATTCCCGCCTTGGTGGCGAATTCGTAGCCCAGGTCTTTTAGCTTATCTGCAAGGATTACCGTGTTTTTATTTCCGGCGTGGAGGTAACATTGATCCACAAGACGGGCAACTTCGCGCCTTGTCATAACCGTGTTGACATCGGCGAATTTTATCTCTTTCGGGACGACCTCGTAGAGTATGCACCTACCTACGGTTGTATCGCAAAGCCCGCCGTCCACCCTGACCTTGATCTTGGTCTGGAGCTCCACTTCATCCGAATCATACGCCACCCGAACCTCATCCATATTGGAGAATATTTTATTTTCTCCCTTTGCTCCTTCCCGGCTTCTCGTCATGTAGTATAGGCCGAGGACGATGTCCTGACTAGGAACTATGATCGGCTTCCCGTTGGCCGGAAGGAGGATGTTGTTGGTGCTCATCATCAAGACCCTTGCCTCGACCTGTGCCTCGATTGACAGCGGCACATGGACGGCCATCTGGTCACCGTCAAAGTCGGCATTAAACGAGGTGCAGACCAAGGGGTGAAGCTGTATCGCCTTACCCTCAATCAGGATCGGCTCGAATGCCTGTATCCCGAGACGATGTAGTGTGGGAGCACGGTTAAGAAGGACGGGATGCTCTTTTATAACCTCATCTAGGATATCCCAGACCTCGGGGCGCTCCTTCTCCACGGCCTTTTTTGCGCTCTTTATTGTGGATACAAAGCCCTTTTGTTCGAGTTTGGCATAGATAAAGGGCTTGAATAGTTCTATTGCCATCTTTTTGGGTAGTCCGCACTGATGGAGCCTCAACTCCGGCCCGATAACGATAACGGACCTCCCCGAATAGTCGACCCTCTTCCCGAGGAGATTCTGACGGAATCTCCCCTGTTTCCCCTTGAGCATATCAGAAAGGGATTTTAAGGGTCTCTTATTCTGTCCTGTGATCGCCCTTCCGCGACGCCCGTTATCGAACAGTGCGTCCACGGCCTCCTGGAGCATCCTCTTCTCGTTCTGGATGATTATCCCCGGGGCGTTTAGTTCCTGAAGCCTCTTCAGCCTGTTGTTCCTGTTAATGACCCTGCGGTATAGGTCGTTGAGATCCGATGTGGCGAATCTCCCCCCGTCCAGAGGAACCAAGGGCCTCAAGTCCGGAGGGATCACGGGGATGCACTCCATGACCATCCATTCGGGTCGGTTGCCTGAGTTTTGGAATGCCTCGAGCACCTTCAATCGCTTGGCGATCTTCTTCCTCTTGGCCTCGGAGCCGGTCTCCTTCAATTCAAATCTGAGCTCATCTACAAGCTTGGGAACGTCCATTGATTTTAGGAGCTCCATTATGGCCTCCGCCCCGATCCCCACCTCGATTCCGGGATGCTTCTCCCTAAATTTCGAAAGCTGGTCTTCGGTGAGAAGATCCCCGTTAGATATGGAGGCGTCCTTGGAGTCCATGACCACATATGCCTCAAAATAGAGGATACGCTCCAGGTCTTTTAGGCTTATATCAAGGACTGTGCCTATCCGTGTGGGGAGACTCTTGAGGAACCATATATGGGTCACCGGTGTTGCAAGTTCAATGTGACCCAGCCGTTCTCTCCTGACCTTCGATTGGATAACTTCTACGCCGCATTTCTCACACACGACCCCCCTGTGCTTCATCCTCTTGTATTTTCCGCAGTTGCACTCGTAGTCCTTCGTAGGACCGAAGATCTTGGCACAAAAGAGCCCGTCCCTCTCGGGCTTGAAGGTCCGGTAATTAATCGTTTCGGGTTTTTTTACCTCGCCGTGGGACCACGACCTGATTTTTTCGGGTGAGGCTATCGATATCCTGATCGCCTCTATACTGATCGGGTCCTTGGGCTTTTCAAAAAAACTGTATATATCATCCACAACTACACCTCTCCTTAGAGATTAGTTGGCCTTTGCCTTCTTCTTTCCCCTCTCGATGAGCTCCATATCGAGACCCAGGCTCTGAACCTCTTTGACTAGTACATTGAACGCCTCCGGGAGCCCCGGCTCCAGATACTGCTCGTCCTTCACGATTGATTCGTACATCCTATTCCTTCCCGTCACGTCATCGGACTTGACGGTCAAAAACTCCTGGAGTGAATAGGCGGCTCCGTATGCCTCCATCGCCCATACCTCCATCTCACCCAGACGTTGCCCGCCGAACTGCGCCTTCCCGCCGAGAGGCTGCTGGGTGACAAGAGAGTAGGGTCCTATAGAGCGGGCATGGATCTTGTCGTCCACCAGATGATGGAGTTTTAGAACATACATGATCCCCACCGTTACCTGCTGATGAAACGCCTCGCCGGTCCTTCCGTCAAAGAGTTTCGCCTGACCTGAATCCGGAAGTCCGGCGCGCGTCAAGGCCTCCGAGACCTCCTGCTCTGTGGCCCCGTCAAAGACCGGGGTGGATACAAAGACTCCATTTTTAAATTTTTGGGCCAAGACTTTAACTTCATCGTCGGTCAGATCGCTCACATAGTTTTTCATATCCCCGATGGTGAAGATATCTTCGAGCTTCTTCCTCAATGCCGGGACCGAAAAATCTCTCTTTATTATCTCATCAATCTGCCTTCCCAGTTCGATTGCCGCCCAGCCGATGTGGGTCTCTAAAATCTGCCCCACATTCATTCTCGAGGGAACTCCCAGAGGATTTAATACTATCTCCACAGGCCTTCCATCTTCCATATAAGGCATATCCTCTTCAGGAAGTATCCTAGAAAGAACCCCTTTATTTCCATGACGCCCCGCCATCTTGTCCCCGACCGATAGCTTCCTCTTCATGGCCACATATACTTTAACGAGTTTTATCACGCCGGGCGGGAGTTCATCTGCCTTGGTGACCTTATTTATCTTCTCCTCGAAGATAATCCGGATCAATTCGACCTGCTCTGACACACTCTCATAAATCTGGGGCAGTTCCTCCGCGACATCCTCATCACCCTTGACCTTGATATCCCTCAAATCCCCAAACTTCAGCTCTTTGAAGATATCTTCCGTAAGGACGACACCCTTCTTCAACAAAATCCTCTTTTTTGAGTCTATAAGATTTGCCGAGAGTTTTTTGTCAACTAAAAGCCCCTTTATCCTCTCTAGTCCACTTGTCCTTATGATCGATATCTCATCGTTCATGTCTTTGGTCAGCTTTTCGACCTCTTCGTTCTCAATCGACAGGGCGCGATCGTCTTTGTCCACACCCTTTCTCGAGAAGACCTTCGCTCCTATAACGATACCCTCTATCCCTGGGGGCACCCTGAGCGACGAATCACGAACGTCTCCCGCCTTCTCACCGAATATCGCACGAAGTAGCTTCTCCTCCGGAGAAAGCTGTGTCTCCCCTTTTGGGGATATTTTTCCGATGAGGATATCTCCGGGGAGGACCTCCGCCCCGATGCGAACTATTCCGGACTCATCAAGGTCTTTGAGCGCCTCCTCTCCTACATTGGGTATGTCTCTTGTTATCTCCTCGGGGCCAAGTTTTGTGTCCCTGGCCACAAGCTCGAACTCCTCTATGTGTATCGAGGTGAAGCTGTCATCCTTTACCACCTTCTCGCTGATCAGGATCGAATCCTCGAAATTGTAGCCACCCCAAGGCATGAAAGCGACGATGACGTTCCTCCCCAGTGCCAGCTCCCCTTGGTTGATCGCGGTGCCGTCGGCGACAATCTGTCCCTCGACGACCCTATCCCCCTTTCTCACTATCGGTTTTTGGTTGATGCAAGTGTTCTGATTGGATCGCTGGTATTTTATGAGGTTGTAGATATCGACTCCCGCACCATTTTTTGTGCCGGAATCGGTGCGGACGATTATCCTTGAGGCGTCGACGCTCTCCACCAGACCGTTGTTTTTCGCCACAACCGTTACCCCGCTGTCTCTCGCAACAATCCTCTCCATACCGGTGCCCACAAGGGGGGACTCCGGACGCAGAAGCGGCACGGCCTGGCGCTGCATATTTGACCCCATCAGGGCCCTGTTTGCGTCGTCGTTCTCCAAAAATGGAATAAGAGACGCCGCCACACTGACCAACTGCTTTGGAGAAACATCCATATAGTTTATCTCTTCGGGGCTTGCCATTGCCGGCTCCCCGCCCCTGCGAACGTTGATGAGATCCCTCATGAAATTCCCGTTCTCGTCTATGGGGGCGTTAGCCTGTGCGATGACGCAAACCTCTTCATCGAGGGCGGTCAGAAACTCTATCTCCTCGGTAACTCGACCGCCTTCCGCCTTGCGATAAGGAGTCTCTACAAAACCATAATCGTTGACCCTTGCATACGTTGAGAGGGAGGCTATCAGGCCGATATTCGGCCCTTCAGGTGTTTCGATTGGACATATTCGGCCGTAGTGTGTGTTGTGGACGTCCCTGACCTCAAATCCCGCCCGCTCACGGGTAAGACCACCCGGGCCCAAGGCTGAGAGCCTCCTCTTGTGAGTTATCTCGCTTAGGGGATTTGTCTGATCCATGAATTGAGATAGCTGAGACGAGCCGAAGAACTCCTTGATTACAGCGCTGACGGGCTTGGAGTTGATCAGATCGTGGGGCATCAGGGTCTCAACCTCCTGAAGGCTCATCCTCTCTTTTATCGCCCGCTCCATCCTGACGAGTCCTATCCGAAACTGGTTCTCCAACAACTCCCCAACCGCCCTGACCCTTCTATTACCCAAGTGGTCGATGTCGTCTATCTGGCCGATCCCGTTTCTCAAATCGAAAAGATATTTCACGGAATGAAGGATGTCCTCATTCCTCAATATACGAACATCCAATGGGACATCGAGACCCAACTTGTAATTGAGCTTGAGCCTTCCAACTCTGGAGAGATCATACCTCTCGGAATTAAAAAAGAGGTTTTCAAAGAGGCTCTCGGCCGTCGCCAGCGTTGGAGGATCGCCCGGCCTCAGGCGGCGGTATATCTCTATAATTGCCTCGGTCTGATCAGACACCCTGTCTGCAATAAGCGTGTTCCTTACGGCCGATGAGACGTTTACGTCATCTATAAACAGGACATCAAATTCACGCACCCCCTTTGAGATCATCGCTTCCAGTTTTTCCTGAGTTATCTCCTCGTTCACCTCACATATGACCTCGCCGGTCTTGGGATCCACCACATCCCTAGACGACACCCTGCCGATAATTAAATCAGAAGTTATGGGTATAGTCTCAATACCCTCTTCCTTGAGCCTCGTAATGACAGACTTGTTATACTTTCTACCCTTCTTGATGATCAGATCGCCGGTTTTAGGCCCGACTATATCTTCTGTGGCCCTCTGCCCGACCAAATACTCAAAAGCCGGCGCCTTCTTGTAACCTTCATCGATAATTATTCTCTCCGACACATAGAAGAATTTGAGGAGTTCCTCCGTGGTGTATCCGAGGGCTTTCAATAGAATTGTCGCTGGGAACTTCCTCCTCCTGTCGATCCTGACGTGAATGACATCCCTGGGGTCGAACTCGAAATCCAACCACGAGCCCCGATAGGGTATGATTCGACAGGAATATAGGATCTTTCCGGACGTGTGGGTC
>CAZDOD010000081.1:0-12319 GCA_964506935.1 uncultured Thermodesulfobacteriota bacterium
ACAATAGACACAAGCCAAAGATAATCTACAAAGAATTCGATCTTGTTACTAAAATAATATTTAAGGGGGAATATATCTGTAACAGGAATCACAAAAAGGTTTTTTTTATCTCTTCATATAAAAAATTTTTTAAAAAAAACATCCTTGTATTATAGTGAACTCGCAAGCTTTTTTTGTTGACAAAAATACTTAAAATGCTATTCTGTCTTTTGAGTGAGCATTCATTCATTATGGGTCTCGTGCGGTTTTTTAGTTTGTATGACATATAAGGCCCAAAGAGAGATCCATCAAAATAATTACTTTCTTATAAAATGATCACGAGATATAGGAGGATGTAAAAATGGCAAACCTACTGGTGGATATGAGAGACCAGCACTTCACCATCTTTGAGATGCTGGATACAGAGGGGTTGACGAAATATCCGAAGTACCAGGAGTATTCCAAGGACATGTTCGAGATGGTCCTTGCAGAAGCGGAAAAAATGGCGGTAAACGAACTGTTTCCCGCAAACGAGATCGGGGATAAAGAGGGGTGCACATTCTCGGATGGCAAGGTGAGCGCCCCAAAGGCCTTTCACGATGTATACAAAAAATATGTAGAGGCGGGATGGATAACCACAACCGACGATGCCGAAGTGGGTGGACAGGGTTTTCCACACACGATCGGGTTGGGCGCGCAGGAGCTTTTCTGCGCCGCAAACTTTGCTTTTATCATGTACCCTGGTCTCATACACGGCGCTGCCAAGCTCATAGAGATATATGGCAACGAGACGCAGAAGAGGAAGTACATGGACAATATGTACGTCGGGAAATGGGGGGGGACTATGTGCCTCACCGAGCCCGGCGCAGGGACCGATGTCGGGGCATTGAAGACTGTCGCAAGGCCGACCGGAGACGGGAGATACAAGATAACCGGTTCGAAGATATTCATCTCCGCCGGTGACCACGACCTCACAGAAAACATCGTACACCCCGTCCTCGCAAGGATCGAGGGGGCGCCCGCCGGGACAAAAGGGATTTCGATTTTTGTCGTCCCCAAGTACAGGGTCAAAGACGACGGCTCTATTGGGGATTTCAACGATATCAATGTCGGCAACATCGAGCACAAGATGGGGATCCACGGAAACGCCACCTGTACCCTAAACTTCGGTGACAATGACGACTGCATCGGCGAGCTTTTGGGCGAGGAGAACATGGGTATGAAGATCATGTTCAACATGATGAACGAGGCCCGTCTGGGGGTCGGTGTCCAGGGTCTCGGCCACGCCACCGCCGCCTATCTCCACGCCGTAAACTACTCAAGGGAGAGGCTCCAGGGGCCAAATCTCGTCAATTTCAGGGATCCCAATGCCCCGAAGGTCGCCATTATAAATCACCCCGATGTGAGGAGGATGCTCCTTTGGATGAAGTCCCACGTCGAGGGGCTCCGCGCCATGATGTACTGGACAGCCTACTGCGCGGATATGGCGGAGGCGACAGAAGACGAGACGGAGAAGGCGAAGTGGCACGGCCAGGTGGAGCTTATGACTCCGGTCTGCAAGGCATGGGGGAGTGACATGGGCTTTCGCGTATGCGAGTATGCCGTACAGGTATACGGCGGATACGGTTACATCTCCGAATATCCCGTCGACCAGTTTATGAGGGATTGCAAAATCGCCTCGATCTTCGAGGGTACAAACGGCATTCAGGCACTCGACCTCGTCGCGAGAAAGCTGGGCCAGAGCAAGGGAACGAATTTCGTCAACTTTCTGAATATCATGGGTGATTTTATCGAGAAGAACAAGGGGAACAAGACCCTCGCCGATGCGATAGCCGCGTTGGAAAAGGCCAAGAACAGCTTTGCCGAGATAGGGGGATTCTTCGCCAAGTGCGGGGCCGAGGGTAAGTTCCTCGTCCCGGTCGGGAACGCCTATCCCTTCCTCGAGTTGATGGGAAATCTCACCATCGGCTGGCTCCTCCTGTGGCAGGCGACAATCGCCCATGAGAAGCTCACAAAAATCAAAGGTGACAAGGGAGTCACCGAAGACGACTGGGCGGGCCTGTCCGAGCTCTATAAGGACAACAAGGATGCGGCATTCTATCAGGGGAAGATTCATGCCGCCAAGTACTACGCCACTTATATACTCCCTCATGTAGAGACGATCGCCGCAGCGATAAAGACCGAGGACATGAGCATCATGGAGATACCCGAAGGTGGATTTGCGTGCCTGTAATAGATAGGCCTCCTTACGGGCGATAAAGTCAAATTTTCGGGCCCCGAGATTAGGGGCCCTTTTTATTTAAATTAGCTGAATATTTTTCATAGAAAGATTCCATGATCGACCTACACAATCACACCCTCTTCGGTGACGGGAGGGACTCGCCTTCCGATATGATTGAGGCGGCTCGTCTCAAGGGCATTCGTGTGTTCGGCCTGTCCGAACACTTCCCGAGGCCGAATGGCTATGACTATCCCGAGGTAAATTTCAACCACGAGGCCCTGGCCTCAAGATTTTTCGACTACATATCCGAGGTTTCGCGTGAAAAAGAGGAAAGAAACGACATAAAGATCCTCCTCGCGACGGAGGTGGATTTTTTGCACGACGAGACCGAAAGGATCGGGGCGGAGATCGGTGCCTTCAATTTCGACTACGTCATCGGCGGAGTCCACATGATCGGGAAGTGGGGGTTTGACTATAATTACAGGGAGTGGGAGGGAAAGGATGTTGACGATCTATATTATAAATACTATGAGATCATGTCTCAACTGATAAAATCGAGGCTCTTTGACATCATCGCCCACTTCGACCTCATAAAGATATTCAAGAAGAGATTTCCCCCGAAGGGTGATTTTTCAGACATCGCAAGAGACCTCCTTTGTGACGTGGCAAAGGCGGGGTTATTTCTGGAGGTAAATACCGGCACGTTGAGGAAGGACTGTGCGGAGCTGAGTCCGTCTCCCGATCTTATCAAGGAGGCGATACGCCTCAAAATACCACTCGTCCTCGGCTCCGACGCCCACAGGAAAGAAGATATCGCCTACGGCTTCGGGGATGTCATTGATATTCTAAAAGGTCTTGGGATAAAGGAGACGGCCTACTTCGAGAAGAGGAGGCCGGTCTTTGTAAAGATATAAAATCGGATGTGAATTGTTTCACAAAAGCCTCATAATTGAGATAGAGCCTCAATTTAGTATAAGAGAATAAATATCATCTCGATAAGATGTCCCTGAAGTGTGTGATGATCTTTATGATGCTTTCGATATCGTCTTCAACCTTGAAGATATCCATGTCATCTTTGGATATCTTCCCCTCCTTTTCGACCCTTTCTTTAATCCAATCGATTAACCCCGCCCAATATTCCTTCCCGACGAGGATCACCGGAAACGGCTTTATCCTGTCGGTCTGAATCAGTGTCAAGGCCTCGAAGAGCTCATCGAGCGTCCCGAACCCTCCGGGGAGCACTATGTATGCCATCGCATATTTGACGAACATCACCTTGCGGCAGAAGAAGTATCTGAAATTTAGCTTTATGTTGGCGTAGTCATTAGGTTTCTGCTCCAACGGGAGCTCGATGTTCAATCCGACCGATGTCCCCCCGGCCGCGGATGCCCCTTTGTTTGCCGCCTCCATTATCCCCGGCCCGCCGCCGGTGATGACAGAAAATCCCTGCTTTGCGAGTTCGGAGGCGAGCTCCTCGGTAAATTTATAGTATTTGTCGTCAGGCTTCGTCCTCGCCGAGCCAAAAATATTCACGGCGGGCGCCACCTCGGGGAGGACCTCAAAACCCTCCACGAACTCCGATAGGATACGAAAGAGCCTCCAAGATTCCTTGGCGGTGATATCGTCTATTACGTACTGGCTTTCTAACTTCCTTTTCATTTTTTCCCTTAACAAATAGTATAATAGAAATCTCTTACAAATCTTACTCCATCAAAATTCTATCAGAAATGGGTGCCGAGTGTCAATGAGGATGGATGCCCGATGAAGCAACATTAAAAAAGATGGAAAAACAACAGCGGTCTTGACAATTACTCCGGTCTGTTTTAGAATTCTAAAAGCCCTGATCTTTCGATATTTTTTGAGAGCTTTAAAAGAGATAAGGAATCTAATATGAGAATAATAAAAGATAATAGGGGTGTTTCCGCCCCCGGCGTATTGGGCTACATATTTGCGATATTTTTGGTCCTGCTTGGGATTATATTCGTCTTATCGCTCGCCAGTCCCGATGCGAGAAATGTTACCGGAAGGATCGTTATCGCCGTCGTCTGTTTTGCGATCGGGGGGGGGCTTCTGTTTCTCATT
The DNA here is from genome assembly GCA_964506935.1 of uncultured Thermodesulfobacteriota bacterium. Taxonomy (GTDB): domain Bacteria; phylum Desulfobacterota; class Zymogenia; order Zymogenales; family Zymogenaceae; genus CAZDOD01. The sequence continues at coordinate 4,283 of CAZDOD010000081.1, forward strand.
CCGAAGTGGGAATCGAGAAGGCCCATGAAGGTCGAGATGACCCAGAAGATCGATCTGTCGGGAGATATCGATACCGAAAAGCTGAAATGCCAGAACTGTGGCGCCTATCTCGAGAAAAAGAGCGTCACGGTGAAGGCCGGGGCGGTATTTATAAACTGCCCCTACTGCGGCGGCACCTATCAGATCACCGAGGAGCCAAAATGGTGATGGGACTACGTGAAGATAGGGGTGTGAAAAACTTCTTATCATCAAATATAATATTACTAAAAGGAGTGAGGTTGTGAAGACCTTTATGAGAATGAGAGGAGTTCGTCCTTATTTTTTTCTTGCCTTTCTTGTCCTGCTCATCTCCTTGCCCTTAACATCTTATGCCCAAGAATACTATTTTTCCGTACCGAGAAACTACTCCGATGTCTATATCAACTATGACGGCTCGATAACGATAGGCTATCAGATCACCTTCACATGCGACTATGCAGCCCACCCGATCGATATCGTCGATATTGGACTCCCGAACGACAGTTACGACATCTCGAGTGCCAAGGCATGGATCAATAGCAGGCCCATATCAGAGATATATCCCTCGACATATATAGATACGGGCGTGGAGGTGCACCTCGGCGCCAACACTATACAGCCCGGCCAGACCGGGACGCTCATCTTTCAGATAAATAACCCCCGGATGGTATTTACCGACGACGATAATTCCGAATACGCCTCCGTCGAGTTTTCACCCACTTGGTACGGCTCTTCGTTCACCCACGACGTGACAGATCTCATGGTGAATTTCCATTTCCCCCAAGGCGTGGGGCCTGACGAGACGATCTATCACGGGAGGCAGTTTGACACGTGGAGCTATGATGATCAAAAAAATATCGTATTCACGTGGAGGGATATGAGCGCGAGCCCGTCAAAGCAGTATATGTTTGGGGTATCTTTTCCGAGGATGTATGTTGGGACGGTCTACGAGCCTTATCATGAGCCGCTCATAGTGACTTTCTTTAAAATAATCGGTGGCATCATTCTTTTCTTTCTCAATCCGGTCTTCCTGTTTTTCGCCTTCATCTTCATCATGATCTTCTTTTCGGCTTTCCAGAATCGGAGGAGAAAGTTGAAATATTTCCCGCCTGCGGTCTCGATCGAGGGTGTGGGGATAAAGAGGGGGCTTTTGGCCCCTGAGGCGGCTATGATACTGGAGCTCCCATTAAACAAGGTCGTCACCATGGTACTTTTCGGCCTCTTGAAGAAAGGTATTGTCAGGGTGGAGGGAGACGGGAAGCCAAAGGTCTTCAAGATAGAGGGGAAGGATAAATCCGGCCTCTCAAACTATGAGGTTGAATTTCTAAAGTGCCTCAAGCCCGAGGGGGATATAGACAATAAGGAGCTCAAAGATGTAATTGTAAATATGGTCAAGGATGTAAATAAAAAGATAAAGGGATTTTCGAGAAAAGAGACGAAGGATTACTACAAGAACATCGTCGATCTCGCCTGGAAGCACGTCGAGACGGCAAAGACGCCGGAGCTTATCGGAAAAGAGTGGGAGGACAAGCTTGAATGGATACTCATGGATCATGATTACGGCCCGAAGATGGAAGATACGTTCGGGGGCCGCGACATAATTCTCCCACGCTGGTGGGGGAACTACTACAGCGGAGGCCATGTCACAAAAACTTCTCAGCCTATGGGAGGGGGCGGGGGAATGAAGGTCCCCGGTGCTGACATGGCTAACAGGATGGTCACCGGAATGGAAAATTTCTCGGGTAAGTTCATATCGAATGTCGAGTCTTTCATCAGTGGTGTAACAAAAGTCACAAATCCACCGCCAAAGGGTGGAAGCGGGGGCTACAGAAGCAGTGGGGGCGGCGGGGGCTGCGCCTGCGCCTGCGCCTGTGCGGGGTGTGCATGTGCCTGTGCGGGAGGAGGAAGATAAAAATGAAAATTACAGATTTTTTCAAAAACGAAAAACCGTTATCGCCCGGAATCTATCATAAAAGGGTCACCGATGAGGACGGGAATAACTACAGACTCCACCTCAGGGTTGAAGGTGGGGGAGATTCGGTGCTTTCAATCAACGCCTCCCGGATCCTACACCTTAACGGCACGGCCACCGAGATCGCAAAATTAATCATCGAGGGGAAGACAAAAGCGGAGGCGATAAAGGCCTTTCGCAAGAGATACAGGGTGAAAAAGTCGGTTGCGGAGGCCGATTACGACAGGCTTTTCGACGTCATCGAGGCGATGACCATGACAGATGACATATGTCCCGTGACATACCTCGACCTTGACAGGATAGAGCCGTTCGCCACGCCGACAAACGCCCCGTACCGGATGGACCTCGCCCTTACATACCGCTGCAACAACGATTGTTCCCACTGCTACGTTGGAAAGAAGAGGGATGTGGGGGAGATGAATACCGAAAGCTGGAAGAAGGTCTTGGACATACTCTGGAAGTTGGGGATATTCCACGTGGCATTCACGGGCGGCGAGGCGACGATGAGGGATGATCTATCGGAGCTCGTCGGCACGGCGGAAGACCTCGGAATGGTATCGGGGCTTCTGACAAACGGGAGGAGGCTCTCGGACAAAAAATATATAAAGCGGCTAATCGATGAGGGGATCGACTATTTCCAGATAACGCTGGAATCCTCCGATAAAAAAATCCACAACAAGATGGTCGGCGCTGACGCCTTTGACGAGACGGTATCAGGAATAAGAAACGCCGCAATGAGCCCGATACACACGATCACGAACACCACGATAACCAAGCTCAACGTAAAGACGCTGTCGGACACTGTCGATTTCGTCGCATCTCTGGGCGTCGACGCATTTGCCATGAACGGGATCATCTACACCGGCAGGGCGAAATCGGGGGAGACGGCGATCTCCGAGGACGAGCTAAAAAGTGTCCTCGAGGTGGTAACCGAGGCGGCGGCTAGAAACGACCTGAGGTTTATCTGGTACACACCGACCCAGTACTGCCGTTTTAATCCGATGGAGCTCGATATCGGGATCAAGCAGTGCACGGCCGGAAAATTCAACATGTGTATCGAGCCGAACGGCGATGTCCTCCCGTGTCAGAGCTACTTCGAGCCCCTGGGGAATATCTTGAAGGATGACTGGGAAAAGATCTGGAACCACCCGCTTCTGATATCGATGCGAAACAGGGAATTTCTGATGGATAAGTGCACCGACTGCGATCTATTGGGGGTGTGCGGCGGCGGCTGCCCGCTCGAGCTCAAACACGAGACATATATCTGTTCAGAGAGCATGAGCAATCCCTGATTTTGGATAGATCTCTCAATTAACATTGTTTTTTCGCGGGAGTCTTTTGGCTCCCGCTTTCTTTTATTTTTGATATAAAAACTCAAGGTGAATCACACAAGAAAGTGTGTTGACAATTGGAAAAAAATCATAAATGATACCATCATGCACCCCGATCTGGATAGAGAACTCCGATATTTAAGGCTCCAGGCGAAGTGGACGAGGCCTGCAAGGGTCAACCTCTACCGCACGATCTCGCTTGTAAACAGGAAGAGGATTCTCGACGTTGGATGCGCCGAAGGATTGATCACGTCCGAGATCTCAGGAAGGACAAAGGGCGAGGTAGTTGGTCTCGACGTATTAAAAGATTATATCTCTACTGCAAGGTCTAACTATCCCGAGATATTATTTGAGGTCGGGGATTTTTTGGATCTCCCCTTCGGCAGGGGTGAATTTGACGCAGTGATCACAAACTTCACACTGATGTGGGTGGGAGATCCTCTTGCGGCGGTAAAAGAATCCTTAAGAGTCCTGAAAAAGGGTGGCGTCTTTCTCGCCACGGGAGAGCCGGATTACGGCGGGCGGATCGATTGGCCGCCCGAGTGCAACGTTGGGGAATTTTGGATAGAAAACATCCGAGGCGGGGGGGGCGATCCCTTCTTCGGGAGAAAGCTCAAAGACTCCCTCGTATCGGGTGGACTGAGAAACGTCGAGGTGGGGGTTTTCCCGTCGCTCTGGGAGGGAGAAGACGAAGAGAATATCAACGACTACCTCGATTCATTGAGATATTTTTTTAAAGACACTAAAGCCGATCTAAATAAGATAATAGAACTTGAGAATAAATCGATAGAGAAAAAGTCCCGCCTCGTTTTCCTCCCGATATTCTGGGGGATCGGGGAGAAGGGATAGCGGTTTTTTATATTTTAAACTTCGGCCTGAATATCAAGAGGATCGCCGGGAGGAGAAGTAGATCGCCGATAACCGCCGTGATCATCGTGATGCCTGACAGGAAGCCGAAGTAGTTCGTGGGCTTGAAGCTCCCGAAGAGGAGTGTCCAGAAGCCCAAAAATAGTATTATTGATGTGGAGATGATCGCCCTCCCAGTTGTTCTGAAAGTCGCCCTTATCGACTCCTCGTAGTCTTTTGTCTTTTTATATTCAAGCTTGAACCTGTTCAAAAAATGTATCGTGTCGTCGACGGCGATCCCGATTGCGACAGTCGATATCATTACCGTTGCGGTATCGAGGTTTATCCCAAAAAGCCCCATCGCCCCCATGGTCATTGCTATCGGAACGGCATTGGGTAAGATCGAGATGAGGCCCAGCTTTATCGATCTCAGTTGAATCATCATAAGGATAAAGATTACGACAAATGCCAGAGAAAACGAGAGTATCTGGCTTTTTATTAGGTAGTCGACCATGTGGACATAGAGCGGGACGATTCCCGTCATGTATCCTTCGAGGCCCTCCGGGAGATTTTTCTCGAAATAGGCGTCTATCTCCTTCATGAGGTCCTTACACTCGTTGGAGGTGAGGTTTTTAGCCCTGCCGTTGATTCGCAGGGTTGAGGCGTCAAAGTCTACAAAATAGTCGAGCTCGCCTTCGGGGGATGTCTCATAGAGGAGCAGGAGCTGGGCGATCCCGTCGCGGGTTTCTGGGACGGTGTATTCTTTCGGGTCGTTATTGAAAAACGCCATGTTGAGCCGCTTTATGAGGTCCGTTGCGGCGAGGGTCTTGGATATGTCGGGATCTGTGACGATAAATTTCTGAAAATCTTCTACGGCCTTCATTGTTTCGGGTTCATGGGCAGTGCCCGGATCCCCCTTGATTATCACCTCGGCGGGCGATATATAGGTCACATTCTCCTCGATAAACGAGTAGGAAACTCTGAGGGGATGCTCCTTCTTGATAAACTCCAGGTCCTGGGTCTCGACATTGATCTTCGTCATAAAGAAAAGCGAGAATATGAAAAGCACTATTCCAACTGAAATGATCGGGACGGGGTATTTTATTGCGATGCGGCAGAAAATATCGAGGAGCCTTGTGATGAATTCGGTACGGCCGGGCCCGCCGATGGAACCTTTGGTGTCTTTTGGTTTTTTGTCTCTCGGTACTTTCAAAAAAGTGTAGCCTATCGGGATGAAGGTGATCGTTACGAAGAACGCCGTCAATATCCCGAGCGCGGTAAAGAGCCCGGTCTCCCTTACCGGCACCATCTGGCTTATTGATAGCGCAGAAAATCCCACAGCCGTGGTCACGGTGGTCATGAGGCAGGGGACTCCGATTACCGAAATCGTGTTTACCAAAAGCTTCCTTTTCGATGTCCATTTGGTAGACCTCGCCTCTCCGAAGTAGTGGTTGATGATGTGGATACTGTCGGCGACACCGATGACCATGATGAGCGACGGCACCATGGTCGAGAGCATGCTCAATTCCCGCCCACTTAAATTGTAAAGCCCCATGCTGATCCCGACGCTCAACGCTACCGCAAAGATCGATAAAAAGACCGCAGACCACCTCCTCATCGTGAGAAATATCGTAAATATTGTGAGGAATGCGGTTATGGGGACGAATGTGCCGAGGTCCTTGAAGGTGAGCTTGTTGAGGTCGCATGTCAGTACCGGGATCCCCGCAACATATATCTTATCGCCCCAGGCATATTCGTATGAGGCGGCTATCTCTCTTGTTTCCCTGACTATGTCGGCCCTGATCTTATCTATGACGTCGGTGCTCTTGAGACGTGCGGTGATGAGGGCGGTCTTTCCGTCTTCGGAGATAATTGTCCCGATAAACAGGGGGTTTGAGAATATCCTCTCTCTCAGCTCCTCTATCTCGCTTTTTGTCCTCGGGATGTCTTCACAGAGCCTTCCGATCTCTATCCCGTCTTCGGTCCCCCACACATCCACGGCGTCTGTTACGCTGACAATCCTTGATATGCCCTTTATCTCCAAGAGCCTTTCGCCGATATCCCTGATTATCGTCAAGTCTTTTGTATTGAAGACGCCGTTTTCGTCTTTCAGGGCGACGACGACAAATTCCTCGCCCCCGAATGTGTCCTGAAACTCGTCGAACGCTATGATATTCGGGTCGTCCTCTACGAACCATATCCGAATGGAATTATTTACCGTGAGCTTTTTTGTTCTTGGGATGGTAACAAGCGAGATGACGGCGAGGGCGGCGATGACGAACCAGCGGTATCTGATGATAAACTCTGCGAATCTTCTCATGTCTCTTTTCAGCGGCCTTTCTGCATTATCTTGTCCAATAGAATTCTAACAGTCAAAATACCCTCTATCTTGGGGAGAATCTCCTTTTATCTGAATATCGCACGGGGCCCTCTCCTGATGGTTATCGCCCCCTCGGGGCATATCTCCTGACAGCAGAAGCATCGAATGCAATTATGATAGTCTATGGTCATTCGGTCTGTCGATCTTTTTATCACCTTGGCGGAGCATATTTTCTCACACTGCCCGCACATTGTACAGACGTCGTGGTTGATCACCGGCCTCGGTGTGAGTGCCCTTCGGGCTATCCGCGTAATGATTGCCGGGGTGCGACCCATGATTGGGCCTGTCGGGGTGAATTTGAAGCCGGAGACCGAGACGTCATCGACCCTCTCGCCCAGGATATCGACCTCGGAGGCATCAGTACCTTTCTTTCCCATCCTCTTCGCCTCGGAGAGGGTATATAGCAGCGAAGAGTCGAGTCCGATCACGCTCGAGGCCACGGCGTCAACCGCCGTGGCGTCGGACCCCGCGATTATCAGGCCGAGATCGACCGGGTCGCCGCTACCGGGCCCGTTCCCCTCCATCGCCGATATCGCATCCATGATGGACAGGGTTGGATTTATCATGTAGTGGAGGTCAAGGAGCATACGGGCAAATTTCTCGGGGCTGTTCCCGACCTTGAGGTGCCACTGGGTTTTTTTCGCTCCGACGACGGCTCCGAAGGTGTTCTTTACCGCCATCGTCATCACCATCTGGCCGTGGGTCTTGAGCTTGGGGAGATTAATTATCTTGTCAACTTCTAGGACGTCTCTTGCTATCTCGAAGACCTTGAACGTTCCGTTTGGGTTCTTTACGGTTACGGCGTCGTTAAATTTTAAAAGGTCTGTCCCGTATTTTTCGAGTATCGGCGCAAAGCCCCCCTTCTCGGCGCATGATTTCGAGCTCCCGATGCCGGGGCTGTCTCCGACCACGGGCGTCCCCCCGGCGTCGATGACAAGGCGTATCGCCGCCTCGATTACGGCGGGGTGGGTCTGGACGGCGCTCTCGGGTGGTTTTGCGGAGAGCATATTAGGTTTTATGAGTACCCTGTCTCCTCTCGATACGAATTTTTTTATCCCACCCAAGAGATCGACGGAATCCTTGACCTTGATGTAGACATATTCGGCGTCATAGTCGTCACACTTTACTATTGATACCTCGGCGGACTTTTCCGGATTTTGCATTAAGAAAAATCTCCTTTTTCCAGTGACACGAAATAGGATATCACAGCGACTTGCGAAACGTCAATCCTATGTGGCGTCTCAGAAGAAAGATACTATAAATAAATCCGCCAAAATCAGGGAACCACCCAAAAAACTCATTTCTAATTTAACTTTTAAAATTGACAGCCTAAAATCACGGCGTTATCTGTGCCTGTCTTATCCTTGAAGGCGTCCTGAGAGGATAGTGTGAGAGCACAGAAAAGGGTTATGATTATCCAGAGCATCTACTATCCTCTATCGGGTGGGGAGTCATCTCTTATCCCCCTCTTGAATTTTTCGATGCACTCC
>CAZDOD010000082.1:0-8730 GCA_964506935.1 uncultured Thermodesulfobacteriota bacterium
TGTTTCGGTTGAGTCATTTATCTCGTTTTAAAGGGTCTTTATCTACTCACATCTGAAATTCGACAGTATATAGACGCTTTTTTATTAAATACGAGACAAGATATCAATTTCATTAAGCTTTTTTGAAAGAAGCATTAATAAAGCCAGGGAAATTCCAAAGAGATAGTTTCTTTCGCTCACTTCTCTCTCGAGCCGAGGCGCATCCGATATCGTATGCTGTTTTCGGTGTCCTTTATAAATGCGAGGTTTTCAATATTTTTGTATGCCCTGTCGGTCGCATCGCTGAGGGTCTTCCCGCCGCTGACGAGATGCAACACCCTGCCGCCGTCGGTGATAAGCTCGCCAGTCTCGTTCAGGTTGGTGCCCCCGAAGAATACGACACTTTCGCTGTCGTCATTGATGATTTTCTCAAGGCCCTCGATCCTGAATCCCCTCCCGTATCTTCCGGGATAGCCCTGATACCACCCCTTCTTACTCCTGCTGGGGCCGGTCATGGCAACCACGTTGATGTAGTGGTTTTGGTCCCATTCGGCCTCCCCGTCGGGCAATTCCTTTTTCAGCTCGTCGAGCCTCCCCTCGCACGCCGCCGATGTTATCTTGAAGATATCGGTCTTGAGTTTTCTTGATACGACCTCCCATTCGGGGTCGCCGTGCCTTACGTTGACCTCGAATACGCTCAAGCTATTGTCCTCATTGAGGTTAAGGCCGAAATAGAGGACGCCCCTGTAATCCCAGCCCATGTAGTATATCTTTTCTGTAAAAGGCGTTGCGACCTCTTTGATTATCTTGTCTGTTATCGATTCTTCCTCAAGCAGCTTATGGGGGCAGTATGATCCAGTCCCTCCGGTGTTCGGATTTATCAGGCTCGCGCTTTTTTCTTTTAGCTCGGTCGCCAGAAAGATATCTCTCTCTTCGGGGGTCATGTGTTTTAAGTTTTGGGGCGGTTTTATCCCGTGTTTTTCGAGGGCGTTTCTTATCCCGCCCAGGCCCCTCCCGTAGTGGAAATAGAACATCCCCAATAGGTCGTCGTGATCGAATGCCGCCTTGTAGTCCTGGGCGAAAACCCTGAGCGGCAAAAAGGTCTTACCGTCGCAGTAGATGAAAAACGAGATCTCTGTCCCGAATTTTCTGTCCTCGACCACCGCGTTTAGATTATTCGGCCCGTGGTTCTCAAATTCCCTGTTTACGAGGATTCTTGCGAGCGCCTCCTCGGCGTCTTCAGTCGTGTTGCAGACGATGCTCCCCTTGCCGGCCGCTACGCCGCCCGCCTTGACGACGACCGGATGATCAAGCCCCCTCACATAATCTACCGCCTCCTGATGTGATTTCGGGTCGAATACCCTGTATGTCGGCTTTATCCCAATCTCGCCTAAGATTTTATTGGTAAATAGCCTGTCTCCCTCTATCTTCGAATATTCCCTCGTCGGCCCTAACACCCTGATCTTGGCGTCGGTCAAAAGGTCGACAATCCCCTCGCAAAGCGGCGCCTCCGGGCCGACGTCGACGAGATCTATTCCCTTTTCTTTGCAGAAGTCCACCACAGGTCCGAAACTTTTCTGCTCGTCGATCTTCGCCTTGAGATCAGGGACCGATTCTATCCTTCCACCCCGTCCTTCCCTCGTATATTTTTCGATTCCCTCAACTCCCAATAGATAAACCTTGTCGACATACTCGCTCTCGGCATATTTCAGGGCGAGGGCGTGGCCCCTCCCGCCCGTGTCGTGGACATATACTTTTTTTCCACCGCCCATATATTAACCTAACCTTAATATGATATTAACAGCAACTAACTACCCACCCTCAATAACACGTTGTCATTTAAGTTAGTAGATTTAAGGTCGATTGTCAAGACGCAATTTGGATATGTCGTTGAATGGGGGAGGGATGTCGTCAATATCGTATATGACTGATCGTCCACATGTTCATCTTTTGGCCTAACATTTAAAATTTTCTACTTGAAATGTGCGGGATTATTTTGTATATTTTCAAACAGACATATTTATAGGGGTAAAATAATGAACGGAAAGATGAAGGGAAAGATGAGGGGAAAGATATCAGGAATTTTAATCTTGGTTATTTCCTTGATGTTTCTTTTTGGATGCGCCAAAAACATCAAGACGGAGATACCGATTGAAGGCTGCATCAAAATAACCGGGATGCCGGGGGCGGAGGACTTCGCGTACATCGAGGCCAGAAATATCCTCGTCGTTTCGAGCTGTGACAGGAGGAGCCCGGAAGGGGTCGACGGAAAGCTCTTCTGGATAGACCTCTCGCTTTCGCCCGAAAGGGAGGTGGCGAATCTAATCGATATCATTTATCCTGAGGGCTTCAAGCCCCACGGCGTGAGCTTCGTCCCATCCGGGAGGGGCGGCACGCTCTATGTGGTCTCGCATCCGGGGATCGAGGGGAAGATGCACACGATCGAGGTCTTTTCCCTAAACGGGGGCTGGAAACATGTCGAGACGCTTACGAGCGATCTCCTTACGAGCCCCAACGATCTCGTGGCTCTTCCCGACGGGACGATCTTTGTCTCCAACGATTTCGGCGGAGGAGGGAAAACCCTCAAGATGATCGACGCCCTCCTTCATATAAAGAGCGGTAATGTTGCCTACTATGACGGGGGCGAGTTTGTTGACCTCGGAGATCCCGAGTCCTACGGAAACGGGATTACTTATGCCGAGGAGGAGGACGGGGAGTACATCTACCGCGCCGCACTGATGAATAGGTCGATCAAGAAGTTCAAGATCGAGAGGGTGGATGGCAAGGCCGTCGGGCTGACCTACGTATCAAAAGTCAAGATCAATAGCATGCCCGACAACCTCGAGATCGATGGCGACGGTAATATCTATACAGCCGCGCACTACAACTCGTTTACCTTCTTGAAGCACTCAAAGGACAGCGCCGAGATTTCGCCGACACAGATCTTTAAGGTGACGCCCGCTGGCGAGGTCACCGAACTCTACGCCAACAAGGGGGGTGAGATATCGGCGGGGAGCGTCGGCCGAGTCATCAATGGCAGGCTCTATATCGGCCAGGTCTTCGGGGACTATGTCCTTTCGTGTCCGTGTGCGGAGTAGGCTGGAAGTTTATTAAAGATATTTGAAAAAGAGATAGTCTGATAATTTTTACGGGCAGATAACATCTGCCCTTTTTTTGTTTTGTTTCTTTTCAAAATAAAAATTGCAGCTTATCGTATGTTGTGGTAGGATTTGGGGCGTGTCCCGACACGCCCCTACGATACGTGTTAAAAAGACCTTGTAAGGGCGGCTCGTGAGCCGCCCTTTATAAATACTAGCATTGCGGTGGATCGAAAAAGATTGCTTCGCTCCCTCCGGTCGCTCGCAATGACATGTTGGTTGTTTCCAATGGTATTTTTTTACTCCCGTCATTGCGAGGAGCGTAAATGACGAAGCAATCTGTCTCTTATCAATACCAAACATATCTAATCCCATCAATCCCCCATCAAATACAACCCTTTTGCAATCTCCCTCCCCGTATTGGTCTTAAATATCTTTTCTATAAATCCTTTTAGTTTTCCCTCGTCAGAGGTATTCACCTCGTCCGGGATATTTACGAGCCAGTCGGCGTCCCAGATGATTCGAAACTCGGGGGTGTCGATGTCGCCCACGCTGTGGTGGTTTCCGACGATGTCGCACACGTGCTCGATCGTTTCTTCGGTAATCCCCATCCCCTCCATGATCCTTCGTGCCACAGGCGGCCCCTCGATCTCCTGGTACTTTGGCGAAGATGAACTGTACTTTTTCTCCGCCTCCCTAATCCCGATGTCGTGAAGCAGCGCCGCGGCGGTGACGACCTTCGGGTCGCCCCCCTCAATCTTTAAGATATCGCGGGCGAACTCGAAGACCGAGAGGGCGTGGGTGATCCTTTTCTGGTCGCCCGAAAACTCCCTCTTTACCTCCTCGATCAGTCTGTCGGCAAGCGATATCTCCGATGCGGTTTCGACATCGAGGCTCTTGGGGTCGTATCCGAGGCACTCCTTTGCGTGGTCGCACCACTGGGCGCAGCCCAGGCTTATCTTCGGATTCTCGATGCGCTTTCCACAACTTTTGCAGCGCCTGGCGGCGTCGTCCTTGAAGAACTCGACCGTGGTTTCGCAACCGCCACACTCAACCTCGAAGATGTCCCCCGGCCTCCAGTAGCGGGTGTCCTGACCCGGACATATCGTCTTTTTCATCGGTATCCCTTCCCTATGTCGAAGCTCGTTTTTTATCAAGTGAGCGCCCGACCTCTTCTGTTTCCAATATCTCACCGTCCCTCCCGACGACCACCCTCGTGACGTCGATATCCGACCCGGCCAGCTCAAGGGCCTTTTCGGCGACCATCATGTAACCGAAGCAGCACGGGACCTCCATGTGGACGATGGACAGCGAATTGAGATCGGCCTCTTTGATAATCGAAGAGAGGATCTCGATGTCCCTTGCGGGGTCGTCGAATTTCGGACAACCGATGGCAACGGCGCGGCCACAGACGAAATCCCTGTGGAGGTTTGGATAGGCGGCGGCGGCACAGTCTGCCAGAAGCACGAGATCAGCCCCCTTCAGAAAGGACGCATTGGGACTGAGTAGCTTCAGTTTTATGGGCCAGTGGCCGAGCTCCGATTGGGCTTTAGATAATATCGCACCCCTGGGATTTCTTTCGGGTCTTTTTAACTCCATCTCGAAAGATCCCGGACAGCCGCAGGCGAGGGGCTTTGCATCCGATAAATCGGGCTTATGATTCGGGTGGGAGTGTCCATCAAGGAGCCTATCGACCTCCATCTCGTCGAAATCTTCGGCCTCCCGTTCGATTATCGTTAGCGCCCCTTCTGGGCAATCGCCGATGCACGCGCCTAATCCGTCGCAATATATGTCGCCTACGAGCTTCGCCTTGCCGTCCACCAGCTCAAGCGCGCCCTCGGCGCAGGCGAGGATGCATTCCCCGCAACCCGTGCATTTTTCCTCATCTATCTCAATTATCTTTCTTTTCATCTAAATTGCCTCTAAATATATTTTTGATGTCGGCAAGACTCCTACTTGACAGGTAGTCCCTTATCTCATTTTGCACATCGCTCAAGAGGCCCCCGAAGATGCAGCCGTTCCCGTTGCAGATACGTTTCTCGAAAAGGCACTCATTCGCGGTCAGTTCCCCCTCTATCGACTCGTAGACGTCAAGGAGGGCTATCTTTCCGGCGGGGAGAGACAACATAAATCCTCCCTTGGGGCCCCTTGTTGATTCGACAAACCCGGTCTTTGAGAGTCGCTGAAGCACCTTCGAGAGGTGGTTCTGGGAGACGTTTAAAGTTTTGGCAATCCCTTTCGCCGAGTGGACCCTGTCGGGCTCCTGGGCGAGAAGCACCATGGTGTGTATGGCGAGGGATGCGGCCTCGGATATTTTAAGGATGCTTTTCATTGGATTCTCGATATATAATATAAGTAATCAGGTACTATTATACCTATATAAGATGATCTGTCAAGTATTTTTTTAGAAAAGATGTGGACATTTCCGTTTTGATTTTTTCTTCTGGATCATCACAAAAAGGTTGAAGATAACAAAAAATAGTGATAAAAATAGTCTTCTATCTTTCAAAATAACAATAGAGGAGAAAATATAAATGCTCGCAACCACAAAAAATGACGTAATGAAGATCGTCAAAGATAGGAATGTGAGTTTCATTCAGTTCTGGTTTACCGATATCCTCGGCATCCTCAAGAGCTTTGCCATCGCTCCCGGTGAGCTGGAGGAAGCCCTAGCGGAGGGGATGGGGTTTGACGGCTCCTCTATCGAGGGGTTCGCAAGGATAGAGGAAAGCGACATGATCGCAAAGCCCGACCCCACAACCTTTCAGTTTCTCCCGTGGCGGGACGAGGAGAGGCCGGTGGCGAGGATGTTCTGTGACATCTTAGAGCCTGACGGATCGCCTTACAAGGGCGACCCGAGGTACGCATTCAAGAGGGTTCTAGGGAGGGCGAAGGATCACGGATATACTTACTATATCGGGCCCGAGCCGGAGTTCTTCTATTTCGCAAACAACAAGGGGACCGAGGTCTTGGATAACGGAGGGTATTTTGACGCCACGCCGCTCGACCTAGGCGGGATGCTCCGCAGGGAGACGAACTTCGCCCTGCAGAAGATAGGGATCGACGTCGAATACAGCCACCACGAGGTCGCTCCGAGCCAGCACGAGATCGACATGAGATACGACGAGGGATTGAGGATGGCCGACAAATTTATGTCGCTTCGGGTAACCGTAAAGGAGATAGCGAGGATCAACGGCGTCTATGCCACCTTTATGCCAAAGCCGATATTCGGCATGAACGGGAGCGGCATGCACACACACCAGTCGCTCTTCAAGGGGGATAAAAACGCCTTTTACGACCCGAACGATGCCCTCCACCTCTCGAAAGACGCCAAGTGCTACATCGCCGGAATCCTCAAGCACGCAAGGGAGATAACTGCGATATGCAACCAGTGGATCAATTCCTACAAGAGGCTCGTTCCGGGATACGAGGCGCCGGTTTACATAAGCTGGGCCAGGCGAAACAGGTCGACGATGATTCGAGTCCCGATGTATAAGCCCGGAAAGGAAAAGGCGACGAGGATCGAGTTCCGCTCGCCCGACCCCGCATGCAATCCGTACCTTGCCTTCACCGTGATGCTCGCTGCGGGGCTTAAGGGGATAGAGGAGGGGTATGAGATCCCGCCGCCGATTGAGGAAGACATTTATGAATTCAGCCCAGAAAAGAGGAAGGAGAGTGGGCTTCTTGAGCTTCCGGGAAACCTCTTTGAGGCGATCCATGAGCTTGAGAAGAGCGAGCTCGTCAAAGACGCACTCGGCGAACATATCTTCAACAAATTTATAGCTAATAAGAGGATCGAGTGGGACAGGTATGTGACCCACGTGAGCAAGTATGAGATTGACAAGTACCTCCCCATAATGTAGATAGCTTCGGGGATGGAACGTAGGTTTCAAAGGCAGGGGATAAATTAGGGGCATTTTAATCTGTCAAAATGCCCCTGACTATTTTGGGGGGGAAGGTCGCTTGCCGTTACGAAAAAAACTTTTTGGGCAATAAATCTAAGGCCCTTTTTTGGAATACGAGGTAGCTACGCCGATACCCTCTCAGTCATTTCTGTGAGCCAGCGGTGGATCGGAGCCATCTTTTTATATCTCGATAAGGCGTAATCGATGAGATCCCGGCTGAAGAATTCGACAGGGACGCCACCCTCCTCAAAGGCAATGAGTCCCTTGTTCAACAGGAGATCGGCGTTTTCGTGGTTCGGGTCGAAACCGCCGGGTACCTTCTTATAACGCTCCCCCGGATAGATAGCGCATTTCCCGCCCCCCTTGACGTTTTCCTGAATCTGGCCTATCGCCTCGACGAGCTTTGGGCCATAAGTGGGGTGGACGACCGAGTTTCGGTATTCATCGAGGTAGGGCTTCTCGAACATATATATGCCTGCCGCAAGCATGAGTCTTTCGGGCTCGAAGTGGAAATAGAATCCCGAGCACTCCATCCTTTTCTTCTTTCCCTCCCAGAACCATATGGCAAGGTTGGTCTTGTACGGGGTCTTGTCTTTCGAAAAGCGGGTGTCCCGGTGTATCTTGAAGAGGGACCTGTTGACCCTCGGGTCTGCGATGACGTTCGGGGCGATCTCAGAGAGCTTTTCCCCCATCGCGACGACGAATTTTCGCGCCGGATCGGTCACGTAGTCCTCGAAGTCGCCCCTGTGCGCCTCGAACCATTCCTTTTTGTTGTTTTTTTTCAGTTCTTTGTAGAATGTGACGGTCTCTTTGAAAAAACCGTCGAAACTGTTTTGTTCAGCCATTTTTTGCATTAAGAAAATGATACTATTTTAATCGACTCGTATCAATAACATACTATAATTTTTTTGTCGAAAATTGCAAGGGTGATTTCTGCTATTCGATGACTTTCAGAATTTTCGGGGCATTCCTTTTGGAGGCCTTTGGGATGTCCACCGGATAACCGACTATGAGCGGGGCCACGATGACGTGATCCTCCGGGATCCCGATCTCGCTTAACGTCTTGGGATCTCCTATACCTGCTCCGAGTCCTATCCAGCACGTACCGAGCCCCCGGGCCGATGCAGAGAGCATGAAATAAGCCGCAAAGAGGGTGCAGTCCACGGAAAGCGACCTTAGATCTTTGGGGCCGGTTATTATTACAAGGCATGGGGCGTTGTAAAAGACGTTAAAGGCATCGTTTTCGAGTGATTCTTTATATCTCTTTACTGATGAATCGGGATTTTTTTCGATATAGGAAAGGAGGGTCTTTTTGCTTTCGTCAGAGAGCCTCTTTATCATATCTGTATTGTTTATTATAAAGAACTTCCAGGGCTGGCCGTTTCCTGCGCTCGGGGCAAGGCAAGAATCGGAGATTATTTCCTTTACGAGTTCTGTCGGGATTTTTTGGTCCTTGAAGTTCCTAATGGATCTTCTGGTCTTTAAAAGTTTAAAGAAATCAGACATAGATACTTTTCTCCTAGTAGTTGAATTTGGATACTTTTTAAGATAATACCTGGGTGTGGAAATTTCAACCCCTTCAGATATAATAAAGGACGTACGTCTTCCGCCATTTCGGGTCTAGTATTTATGTGACTTTATAGGGGCGGTCTTTCCAGCCGCATGATTTTAGGGCGTGTCTCGACACGCCCCTACGGTTCGTATTTAAAAAATCTTGTAGGGGAGGCTCGTGAGCCGCCCGATTATTA
>CAZDOD010000082.1:8740-12161 GCA_964506935.1 uncultured Thermodesulfobacteriota bacterium
TATATAGTGTCACCCGCGAGGAGCATAAGAGGTGAAGCAATCTACTAGAGGTTTCAAAGGCGTATATAAAAAAAACGGACAGTCACAGGCTGCCCGTGTCAAGAATTTTGACTCTTCCAAAAAACTCTATTTAAGTCTACTGGACGAATCTTTTTAAAACACAAAAATGGTGGAGGCGGCGGGAATCGAACCCGCGTCCGAAGACCTTCACCTTGTGCGTCTACATGCTTATTCGTGCGTTTATACCACAAATGCGAGTCCCCACACGACAGGGCGCATCGCAAGGGATCCCGTAAATTTTAGTCCCTTCCCTACGGGTGTTGGGATGGGCTTATCCTGCTTTGCGACGCCCTTTCATCCCCGGCAGGATCGAAAAATCAGGACGCTGGCCTATTTACGCGGCCAGGGCGTAATCGTAGTTATCTGCGATTATCTTTGTTCCCACCGTATTTTACGGGTAGGTGAGTCTCCCCGACATGCAACACAAAGATCAATTGTCCCCGTCGAAACCGGATCGCCCCCATTTTTAATCAATTTTCAAAGAACTATGAGAGAATCTTTGAAATTAATATAGCATATCCGAATAATAATTACAAGTATAAGAAATATGATCAAACGATATGCTCAAACAACTTTAAAAATAATGCCCCTGAGATAGAAGCGGTCTCAACGTCGGGATTTTTCCTTTAATGCCCGCTCCATGTCCCGCTTCTCATCTTTCCTCTTTATGGCCTCCCTCTTGTCATACTTCGCCTTCCCCTTTCCGAGCCCGAGCTCGAGTTTCGCCTTCCCGTTCTTGAAATAGAGCGAGAGGGGAACGATGGTGTATCCCTTCTCGTTCGCCTTTCCGTAGAGCCTCCTTATCTCCCGCTTCTTCAGGAGTAATTTCCTCTCCCTCTCGGGGTCGTGGTTCTTGTGTGTGCCGTACGGATATGGGCTTATGTGCGCACTCACGAGAAAGACCTCGCCGTCTCTTACCCTTGCGTATGAATCCTTGAGGTTCGCCCTCCCTTCCCTTAAAGATTTCACCTCCGTGCCCACAAGCGAAAGCCCGGCCTCGAATGTGTCCTCGATGAAGTAATCGTGCCTCGCCTTCTTGTTTATCGTTATCGTTTTTATCGATCTATCCTTTTTCAACTATCCTCTCCCCTGATGATCTTGATTATCTTGGGCCTCAGGTTTTCCTTTTTTTTAAGATATGGGTCAAGGAGCCTTATGATGAAAAGCCCCAGTATCAGTGCCAGAAGCCCCATGAAGGCCGAGGCGCCCCCCTTCGATATCCCTATATATTCCGACAGGACTCCGCCTAGCGCCGCACCGAGGAATAGGGCGCCCACAGGGAGGATATATACGATAAACGAGGCGAGGACCAAAGATCCCTCCTCAATACCTATCTCGACATCGTCGCCGGGGTGGGCCCCGATCCTGTTATCCACAGATATACGGGCGTCCTTTCCGGCACCGCCGAAGGTGTGGCAGACTCCCTTTGCGGAACACCCCTCGCAGGCGCTGCTTCGTCTGACGAGGACGAGGGCCTCGTCACTTTTTGTCTCCAAGACCTTTCCCATCTCTTTTATCATGGTTCTATTATAACAAATATAGATTGAAAAGTGAATTGAAATCTGTCCAATAGTGTATTGACATCAAATTACCTATGGGCGATAATGAGATTTGTTTGGATTAAATGAAGGAGGATTTATGTCCGCTAAGATATATTTTGTAGATGCCCGTGCGGATTTAAAAGTCAATATTTTTGCGAAGATCAATAACCTCATAGAGGCGGTTGACCTCAAAGGAAAGGTAAAGAAGAAGGACCTGACCGCAATAAAAATACACTTCGGGGAGAAGGGTAATACGGCGCACATCAGGCCGGCGTTTGTTCCCCCCTTCGTCGATGCGATAAAGGAGTCGGGAGGCCTCCCGTTCGTCACCGACTGCAATACGCTTTACGTCGGAGCGAGGGGGGAGTCGGTCTCCCACATGATGACGGCGTATGAAAACGGATTCACGCCGGGTGTCCTCGGTGCGCCGGTGATCATCTCGGACGGCCTGAGGGGTGACAACGTAATAGACGTCCCCATCAAGGGGGATATCTACAAGGAGGTCTCTATCGGGGCCGATATCGTAAAGTCTGATTTTCTTATTGCCCTCACCCATTTCAAGGGCCATGAGCTGTCCGGCTTCGGAGGGACGATAAAGAATCTCGGCATGGGTTGTGCGGGGAGGAAGGGAAAACTCGCCCAGCACTCCGATGTCTCCCCGAAGGTGAGTAAGAAAATCTGCGAGGCGTGCGGCGACTGCGCTCTCAACTGCCCGGCCGATGCGATCACGGTCAGTGATGTGGCCGAGATAAATCCCGAAAAATGCATCGGGTGCGGCCAGTGCATCCTCACATGCCCGGTTGGAGCGATAAAGATAGTATGGAACCCGTCTGCGGAAAAATTTCAGAAGAAGATGGCGGAGTATACCCTCGGTGTCCTTGCTGGAAAGGAGAATAAATCGATTTTCTTCAATTTCATTATAAATGTAACGCCCCAGTGCGACTGCTATCCATTCTCCGACGCCCCGATAGTCGGTGATATTGGTATCCTTGCAGGGGTCGATCCCGTCGCAATAGATCAGGCGGCCATTGACCTCGTAAACGAGGCGCCGGGGATCGGTGGGACGGCACTGAAATCGAATCTCGAGCCGGGGGGAGACAAGTTCAGGGGGGTCAATCCAAACGTGGACTGGTCGATCCAGCTATCATACGGCGAGGAGATCGGGCTTGGAACCAGAGAATACGAACTGATAAAGGTCTAGGATTATGAAAGATTTAAAGACGCTCATTTTCAAGGAGTTGGAGCCGGGCCTGGCGCTCCTGACGTTAAATAGGCCCGATAGCCTCAACGCAATCGACGGCGATATGATCGACGAGTTCGACATGGTCTTCGATATGTTGTCCAAGAACAATAATATAAGGGTCTTGATTATCACAGGGGCGGGTCGCGGATTTTCTGCTGGGGCCGACCTAAAGAGCGTTCTGGCCTATAAGGACAAGGAGCATTTTTCCGATCCAGAGAGGTTTATGGAGCTTGTTCAGGAGCGCATATCATCGATCGTACTGAAATTGAGAAGGATACCGCAGCCGGTGATAGCGGCGATAAACGGCCCGGCGGCCGGCGGGGGATTCGCCATCGCCCTAGCGTCGGATGTGCGTATCGCCTCACCCGGGGCCTATTTTGTCGCCTCCTTCATAAATATCGGGCTATCGGGAGGAGAGATGGGATCGACCTATTTTCTGCCCCGTCTCATCGGGCTTTCGCGCGCATCGGAGATACTCTATACGGGCAGAAAGGTAATGGCCGATGAAGCGGAAAAGATCGGGCTTTTGAGTCAAGTGGTACCGAAGGAGGAACTGATTGAAAGGGCCGTTTCCTTG
>CAZDOD010000083.1:0-12072 GCA_964506935.1 uncultured Thermodesulfobacteriota bacterium
GGGTCCGGCATATACATATCTGTCCGGGCCGTTGTAGGTATTGGGGGGGGTGGGGGGGCGGAGATTTTTTCGATATTTGTAAATGTTTCTCGTTATACACCATACGATTTTTTAGGAGTCATTGATGGTTTCCGATCGGGAGGGTAAGGGGATCGCCTTCGCCTCAAGGGAAAAGAGAAAAAAAATCTGTGATATGCTGATAGATAGTGGTGTCATCATCGTAGATTCCGAAAGGGTTTATATAGATGAGGGCGTCAAGGTGGGTTCCGGAACCGTCCTTTATCCCGATACGTACCTCGAGGGGAAGACCGTCATCGGCAAGGGGTGTATGATAGAGCCGAATGTGAAGATCGTCGATTCGGTCCTGGGCGACGATGTGACAGTCAAGATGTGCTGTTTGATAGTCGAGAGCAAAGTGGGGGACCGCGTTAGAATCGGCCCGTTTGCGCACTTGAGGCCCGAGGTGGAGCTTTCGGAGGACGTCAAGATAGGGAACTTTGTCGAAGTAAAGAAGTCTGTAATAAAAAAGGGCGCAAAGGTAAACCATCTCTCATACATTGGCGACACCGAGATAGGTGAGGGGACGAACGTCGGCGCGGGAACCATCACATGTAATTACGACGGCGTAAAGAAGCACAAGACCGAGATCGGGAGGGGAGTTTTTATCGGCTCCGACACCCAGTTTATCGCCCCGGTCAAGGTGGGGGATTTCGCCCTGATCGGTGCGGGCTCCACCATCAGCAGGGACGTGCCTGAAAATTCCCTTGCGGTGACACGGCCGAGGCAGAAAAACTATCCCGGAAGGGGTTTTAAGGGGAAGAAAGAAAAAGGTTAGAGGAAAGATTATGTGCGGCATTGTGGGCTATATAGGTCCGAAGAAAGTTACACGGTTATTGCTCGACGGCCTGAGAAGGCTTGAGTACAGGGGATACGACTCCGCCGGGGTCGCCGTAATCTCGGACGGCAAGGTCAATATCAAGAGGAGCAAGGGGAAGCTCGCAGTTTTGGAGGAGCTGATAACCGAAGATTTTAAGGACGGCCAGGTCGGTATCGGGCACACTAGGTGGGCGACCCACGGAAAGCCCTCGGACGAGAATGCCCATCCGCACAAGGCGGGGAGCATCGTTGTTGTCCACAACGGGATAATAGAAAACTACCTCGATCTCAAGGAGATGCTGATCGGTGAGGGCCACGAGTTCTCCTCGGAGACCGATACGGAGGTCATAAGTCACCTCATATACAGATTCATAAAGAAGGGGGAGGGATTTCGTGATGCCGTCATCAGCGCCCTCAAGATGATAAAGGGCTCTTACTCCCTCGGGATATTGAAAGAGGATGAGCCGGACGCAATCATGGCGGCGAGAAATGAAAGCCCCCTGATCTTGGGACTCGGAGAGGGTGAATTCTACATCGCGTCGGACATCCCGGCGATAATAAATCACACGAGGGACGTGATCATCCTTGACGACGGCGAAGTGGTTGAATACAAGGGTGGGAAGCTGACCATCATGGGTCTAGACGGGGGCATAAAGAAAAAGGAGACACGCAGGATCGATTGGAGCCCCGTAATGGCCGAAAAGGGCGGATATAAGCACTTCATGCTCAAAGAGATCTTCGAGCAGCCCCAGGGGATAATAGATACTTTTAGGGGGAGGATCTCGGAGGAGAAGGGGGAGATATATATCCCAGAGATCGGGCTCGATAGAGAAAAAGTAAAGAAGATAGATAAGATATTTATCGTGGCCTGCGGGACGTCGTGGCACGCGGGGCTCATCGGGAAATTTATGATAGAGGAGATGGCGCGCCTCCCCGTGGATGTTGAGCTCGGAAGCGAATTTAGATATCGCGACCCGTTGATCGGGCCCGGAACCCTTCTCATTGCGATTACCCAGTCGGGTGAGACGGCCGATACACTCGCCGCCATAAAGGAGGGGAAAGGGAAGGGGGCGCACGTGATTACGATCTGCAACGCCGTCGAATCGAGCGCCGCAAGGGTGTCTGACGGCGTTATATATACACACGCAGGCCCCGAGATCGGTGTCGCCTCGACAAAGGCTTTTACGACTCAGCTTACGGCCCTTTATCTTTTGGCGCTTTTTTTCGCAATGGAACTGGGGAAGGTCGATAGCGACGAGATAAAAGAAAAACTCCTCGATTTTATCAAGGTTCCGGGATACGTCGAAAAGGCGCTGGGGATGTCGGAGGACATACGTCTGATAGCAAGAAAATATATGGGGGCAAGAAACTTCCTCTATCTAGGGAGGGGGATAAACCATCCCATCGCCCTCGAGGGTGCCTTAAAACTAAAGGAAATATCATATATCCACGCCGAGGGTTACCCCGCCGGTGAAATGAAGCACGGGCCGATAGCCCTGATCGATGAGGAGATGCCGGTCGTCGTGCTCGTTACAAAAAACAACACCTATGAAAAGGTCCTCGGGAATATCGAGGAGGTCAAGGCGAGGGACGGCATGGTGATCGCCGTCGCCAATGAGGGTGATGAAGAGGCGAAGAGGATGGCCGACGACATCATCTATATCCCAAAGACCGATCCAATGATTGCCCCGATAGTCCTGACGATCCCGATGCAGCTACTTGCATATCACATTGCGGATTTGAAGGGGACGGATGTTGACCAGCCGAGGAATCTGGCGAAGAGCGTCACTGTAGAATAAATGATAATCTACTACAAGACAAATCCCGCAAGGTTCATGCTGTCGGGCTTCATCCTCGCTATACTCGTGGGAACCTTTATACTTCTCCTTCCTCAATCGAATACCTCTGGAGCTATATCCCCAATCAATGCGCTTTTTACCGCAACCAGCGCCGTATGCGTGACGGGGCTGACCGTTCTTGAGACATCGGCCGATTTCACCCTCTTGGGGCAGGTTACGATCCTCGTCATGATACAGCTCGGCGGAATCGGGATAGCGTTTTTCTCCGTGCTCTTCACATTCGTCTTCATGGGGAGGATAGGTGTCGGCCAGAAATCGATGTTCTCATCGGTTATGGCCCCGAAGGCACACTGGGATATGTGGGGGATCTTCAGGACGATATTCCTTTTTACCGCCGGAATTGAGATCCTCGGTGCCACGCTCATGTACTTTCCGATGTTAAAGGTTGTGGAGGGGGATCACCTTCGGGCGATTTATTACGCAATTTTTCATTCGATATCAGGGTTTTGTAACGCCGGGTTTGCACTTATGCCCGATAGCTTCATGGGCCTGCGGACCGAACCGCTGGCCGTAATCCCCCTCATGGTCTTGATCGTAATGGGGGGCGTCGGCTTTTTCGTAATCGATGACCTGCTCCAGTTTGTGAGGACCAAGGGGGATGTGTCTATTACGCTTCATTCCAAGATGGTGCTTTCGGCATCGATAATATTGATCCTCTTCGGAGCGCTGTTGGTGTTTCTGTTTGAGTATTTCAACGCCTTTTCAGGCGTGGGATTCGGGCAGAGGGTCATGGACTCGTTCTTCATGTCGATAACGTCTCGTACCGCCGGCTTTAACACGATAGACATAAAGGGCCTCGCAAATCCAACGATCTTTGTAGTCATAATACTTATGATCATCGGGGCGTCTCCGGGATCGACTGGCGGTGGCATAAAGACGAGCACGATTGCGGTCATATGGGCGCTCATCATTTCACGGTATCGTCAGAGTGAGAGTGTATCGGCCTTCAAGAGGAGCATCCCGGACGAGACCCTATCACACGCCCAGGCGATACTCGCAACATCCATTGTCATAGTGATATCCATGACGATGCTGATCCTCGTGTCAGAAATCAAGGGGGGGACTGAAATAATGCTGGAGCGGGAATACTTCGTATCGACCCTGTTTGAGGTGTCTTCGGCCTTCGGGACGGTCGGGTTGTCATTGGGAATGACGCACTATCTTAACAGCATAAATAAATTTTTTATAATTATGACTATGTTTATCGGCAGGCTTGGGCCACTGACATTTCTCTTGGCATTGAAACGGAGGGAACCCAAGGGGAGTTTCAAATACTCCGAAGAGAAGGTATTGGTGGGGTAGGGAGTTCGGATAACCTGAGAAATAAAAGAGTCTTTATACTTTAACTATTAAAAGCTGGTGATTTTGATGAGAAGTTTTGTGGTAATAGGTCTCGGCAAATTCGGCTTCAATGTGGCTAAGACCCTTTATAGGCTGGGGCAGGAGGTCACGGCGATAGATATGAATAAGGATGTCATCCAGAAGATCCAGGAGCATTCGACTCAAGCCGTGATAACCGATGCAACCGTTGCGGAAAATCTCATAGGTCTCGGTGTGGACAACGTCGACGTTGGTGTGGTGAGCCTTGGTGAAAAGATGGACTCATCAATCCTCGTTACGCTCCACCTAAAGGAGATGGGTGTTCCGGAGATATGGGTCAAGGCCATAAGCGATGACCATGGAAAGGTCTTACAGCGTTTGGGTGTTGACGAAGTGATCTATGTGGAAAAGGAGATGGCCGAGAGGGTCGCTCATAGTATGTCGAGGCCGAATGTTATTGATTATCTCCCGGTCTCCGAGGGGTACAGTATTCAGGAGTCCCCTGTCCCGAAGGCCTTTACGGGAAAGAGTTTGTTGGAGCTGGGGCTCAGAAAGAAATATGGGCTCTTTGTCATCGCAGTAAAGGAGCTCGTCCCCGAGAAGGTCGTTCTCAACCCGCAGGCGGACTTCGTGCTGAAAGACAGCGATATAATGGTGATCCTCGGTAGCGATAAAGACCTCGATAAGCTGAGAAGCGTAAAATAACATTTTTCCCTTATATTTCCCCAAAGACCGCCCTGCGAAGGAAACAGTAAATTGGTAGATCCCCAGAAAATTCTTGAGGGCCTAAATGATGTACAGAAAGAGGTAGTCACCACGGTGTCGGGGCCGATTCTGGTCCTCGCAGGCGCCGGGAGCGGAAAGACCAGGGTCCTCACCCATCGCATCGCATATCTCGCAAGTCAGGGTATCGGAACAGACAGGATACTGGCCGTAACCTTTACAAACAAGGCAGCGGGGGAGATGAGGGAGAGGGTCTCTCAACTCATCCCCGATAGCCGAGACCTCCTGTGGATTACGACCTTCCATTCGGCGTGTCTCAAGATATTGAGGAGGGAGGCGCATGCCATCGGTATAAATCCCCGATTCGTCATATACGACGGGCCCGATCAGCTTTCCCTCTTGAAGAGGTGCATGAAGGAGCTCGATATAAGCGATCGGTTCATAAGCCCCCAGGCCGTCCTCTACTTCATAGAGAGGGCAAAAAACAGGCTCTCGACTCCGGCAATGTTCAGAGATGATGTGGATAATCCCGCGAGTGAAAAGGTCGGGCGAATATATTCCCTGTATCAGGAGGAGCTCAAAAAAAACTCGGCAATGGATTTTTCCGACCTCATATTGAACTGTGTTAGGCTTTTTGATGAGTCGCCCGAGATACTGGAGTCATATCAGGACAAGTTTATCCACGTTATGGTCGACGAATATCAGGACACAAACACCGCCCAGTACGAACTGATCAAAAGGCTGGTCTCAAAGAGGGGGAATCTGTGTGTGGTCGGAGACGACGACCAGTCGATCTATCGCTGGAGGGGTGCAGATCTGGGAAACATCCTCGACTTCGAACGGGATTTCCCAAACGCCGTTGTCGTCAAGCTCGAAAGGAACTATCGGTCGACCAAAAATATCCTCGGGGCGGCGGATTCTGTCGTCGAAAACAATATCGATCGCAAGGGGAAGAAACTCTTTACCGAAAACGAGGCGGGGGATCTGGTCTCATATTTTGAGGGGACAGATGAGCATTCCGAGACCGGATTTGTGGTGAGGACGATTTCTGATCTGATAGAAAACTACAAATACGAATACTCCGATTTCGCGATATTTTACCGAACAAACGCCCAATCACGCCCCTTTGAGGACGAGCTTATCAAGGAGGGGATCTCATATCAGGTCATAGGTGGGGTGAGATTCTATGAGAGGCAGGAGATAAAGGATATCCTCGCGTATTTAAGGGTTCTGGAATCTCAGGAGGATTCGGTCGGCATCTTAAGGATCATAAACGTCCCTCCGAGGGGGATTGGTAAAAAGACGGTCGAAAAGATCCTCGACCTTAAAAAAGAGAGGGATGTTTGCTTATATGATGCCCTGAAGATATCCACAGATGAGGGTCTGGTTTCGGGGAAGGCAAAGGAGGGTATTTCTTCTTTTATTTCAATTATCGAGGGCCTAAAAGGGGGTGTTAGGGGGGGGAGTATCTCCAACACCGCAATGATGGCAATCTCCGACTCCGGCATCCTCGATTACTACCGGTCTATCGGGACGGTTGAATCGGAGGGGAGGGTGGAGAACTTGAGGGAGTTTTCGGCGGCCGTAATGGAATTCGAGGAGAAAAATCCGGGCGCAGAGCTATCCGACTTCTTGGATCAGGTGGCGCTGATTTCCGATGTGGATGAGATGGAAGACACGGGGGGGAAAGTCTCCCTCTTGACGCTTCACAGCGCAAAGGGGCTCGAGTTTTCGGTTGTCTTTGTGGTGGGTATGGAGGAGGGCCTTTTTCCGCACAGCCGGTCAATGGATACTCACGACGATATGGAGGAGGAGAGGCGCCTGTGCTACGTCGGGATGACGAGAGCGAAGGAGAGGCTCTTTCTCACATCGGCAAGAAGGAGGATGGTCTTCGGGCAGGATCGGTTCAATTCGATCTCGAGGTTCGTCCACGAGGTAAACCCGGCGTATATTGAGATATTGTCAAAAACGCCGGAGATGGAAACAGATACGGCGAAAAGAATGGATGGATATCACCTCGATGTGAGCTACGCCCAGGAGGAACCCGAACTGTCGCAATATTTTAAGGATGCAGACTGGGAGATTCGTCCGGGGGCGAGGATCAGGCATCCCGACTTCGGTGTGGGGATCGTAAAGGGGGTCGAGGAGACGGGCGGCAGGTTGAAACTGACCGTGCTGTTTTCGGGGATCGGGATAAAGAAGGTGATGACCGGTTTTGTCCCAATAGAGCTGATTTAGGGCCTTAACTATATAAGGTGATACTTTTTATAGGGATTTTCAACGTTTTCGATTTAATTTCTTGTGAGCGCACCGATTTCCTACAGTGCCTTTTTGATTGACAATCCCTCTTGATTTTGGATAATAAAGATTATGTCCAGTTTTGTTAAGGCCGTCTGCCCCAGTTGTGGGAAGGATATATTTGTAGACCCCTCGGAGGTTCCCGATGGAGGGAAGGGAGTAATATGCTCGTCCTGCGGGACGGCGTTCAAGGTCAAACTCGGAAAAAAGAATGGTGACACAGGTAATCTAAGGGAGGCAGGTTTAAAAAAATCCGGGCCTGTGGTGGTGATAGAGGACTCGAAATTCGCAAGGACACAGATCATCGAGACCCTTTCCGAGGATGGAATAGACGTGGTGGGTATGGAGACGGCGGAGGAGGGGATACAGAAGATTATCGAGCTGAAACCCAAGGTGGTAATAATTGATATATTTTTGGGTGCGGGAAATCCCGAGGGGCTCGACGTAATCAGGACAATAAAAAAGGGCCTAAATAAAGATATCCCAAAAGACCTTAAGGTCATCATGTATACCGTAATGTCGGAAGATAAGATCCCGCTCGCCATAAGAAAGATGGCCGATTCGTTTATCCACAAGGGTCCAACCGCCCTGTTTCACCTGAGGGAGGAAGTACTTCGCTTCCTCGAGTAATTCCAAATCTACTCTTTATCAAAAATTATATCATTTTTTCAACTCACCATTACCCTTCTTAAAAACTGTTGATCTACAAAAGTTCTTGGAATGTGTATGCAACGCGGCTTTTTAACCCGAACGTAAAAAACTACATCAAAAAAGTCTGTAATCGATTTTTAGCTCGATTTTTCGATGGATGTATAAGATATCGGTAGTAGAGAAAAGAGATCAGATTATTTAGATATCATCACCTATATTTTACGCCTGCTTGATATTTTTTCATTTAGGATCGTTATCTGCATAGCAAGTGAAGCGGTGTTCGTGAGTATCTGGGTTTGGTCGATGTTTTTGCCTATCGGTTTATCAGGCTCGGCGTCACAATAGAGAACGGCTATCGGTTTTTCGTATACCCTGAAAGGTATAATGAAGCAGTTTTTTGGCATATAACCTTCGATGACCGATTGGATGGTTTCGGCGTCGTGTGTGGATAATGTTCCCGAAAATACATTGTTTGATGTAATTACTTTTTGAAAAGAACTGAGATCACCAATCTCGCTTGGGAAACTGTCGGGATTATCATTAAAGTAGGGCATTTTATCGTTTTCCACCTTTGTGAAACCCCTGTAATATTTTAGCTCCCCGCCCCTCAGGATGGCTATGAAACCACGGTCATTGTCTATTCCTAAGAAGTCGAAAATTGTCTCGGCGATAAACGAAAAACTCTGCCTCCTTAAAAGGTCGGTGGTTGTCTTTTTGAGGAAAGTGAGGTCGAAGATGTCCCTCTCTATCTCCTTTTCTGCGCTACCAAGCTCGAGCTTGGCGTCCAATAGCTCGTTTATCAGCTCTTCCCGTATAAATGCGAGCTGCTCCTTTTCGTGATGAGTCCTCTTATTCCTGAAGAGGTTCTCCACACACAAAGAGAGCTCCTCGACGAAGTTGTCGAGACTAGTTCTCAAGAGATCTGTACTCATTGCCGACTTCTCAGGCTTGTTTAGGAAGTAGCTCGCCCCCATAAATAACGATTTTAGCCTGATTTCGTGGTCGGTAATCGAGGTCATGACGATCACGGGAATATAGGGGTAGTTATGATTTATCTCCGTTAGGAGTTCGAGCCCGCCGTATATCTCGTTGGGGGAGGACATCCCCGGCATTACCAGATCCATGATAAGGATAGGGGATGTACGGGAAGGCTCAAGGGTCTTTATCTTCTCCAGTGCTTCTGCGGGATTATCGAAGCTTTCAACCTTATAGCCGAAGTTTATGAGGCCGTCTGTGAAGATCGTTCTCATAAGCTTTTCATCCTCAACGAGGATGACCTGCTCTTGAGGTACGAAGGAGGAGAGACTCTTTGTTATTTTCTCGATGGAATCGATGATTTCTCCTTTTACCTCGGAATGTGTGTAAGGTGCCTCCCGTTCTTTTGTCGGCTCGGTTTGTTTATCTATTGACAAGAAGTCGTCTTCAAGCTCGGTGAAGGATTTTTGTATTCCCTCAATGAATTGATCCACATCAATGGTGAGCCCCAGACTCTGTTCAGATACTCCCGTGGCTTCAAAACGGTATATGCCGTCCCAGAAGACCATGGAATAGAGGATATCTTGTACGATCTCCCTTAAGGTGCTATTGAGGTTTTCTTTTGAAACCAAGCTCAGTTTTACTAATATATCGCCAATTCGGTACCCTTTCGCCTCCTTTTTTTGATACATCAGGGCTTTCCTCAAATCCTTATCGCTGAGAAGCCCTTTCTCTACGAGACGCCGGCCTAATCTTTCGCGAAATATGGGAGAATAGGCGTTTACGATAACACCTTCGGAAAAAAATATCGTCCCGAAACCCTCATGTGATTTTAGAGCCAGAATACCCGTCAGCTTCTCGCTCTTGATTTCCCTCATTATGTCGCTGGGTTTCGTCTTTTCAAGACTCCCTGAAAGCTTCATTTTAATATCCCATTTTTTATTAAAGTGTTTTGATAATCGGTGGAAATAAGTTCGGTCATTGGTTTTGAAGAGTACTAATCAAGATTGTTTAAACATTAGAATATTATAGAATATTATATAATACTTTTTTTCTTATGCAACAAAAATATTATAGAAAGATTTTAGGCACTTATAGACAATATTTTTTACAGTCTATAAGAAATAGGCGATAAAGCGATATAACTAAAAAAAACTTGACAATATGTAAAGCAATGTGATATTTACTACAATCTTAAACCTGAGTCCAAAACTAGATATGAAGTATCGTCTCTTTTTAAAGAGTGTTTTTGGAAGATTGATAATCTAATTTATTTTACTGTTCGAATTTTCGCTCATGGGTGAATTTCTCCTCCTTATTATAAGCGCAGTGCTTGTAAACAACTTTGTCCTCGCCCGTTTTCTGGGAATCTGTCCATTCCTGGGAGTATCAAAAAAAACAGAAACAGCAATCGGTATGGGGATGGCGGTTATATTCGTCATGACCCTGGCTTCTCTGGTCACGTGGTTAATGCAGGAATATATCCTCATACCATTCAATATCCAATATCTTCAAACTATAGTCTTTATTCTCGTCATTGCCGCACTTGTTCAGTTGGTAGAGATGGTTATCCAGAAGATAAGCCCCGTCCTCTATCGTGCCCTCGGTATCTACCTCCCCCTCATAACTACAAACTGTGCTGTTTTGGGTGTGGCCGTGTTGAACATCCAAAAAGGCTACACCTTTTGGGAGTCCATCATCTTTGGTTTCGGGGCCTCTTTAGGCTTCGGTTTGGCGTTGATCTTGTTTGCGGGCATAAGGGAGCGTTTAGATCTGGCAGAAATCCCGAAACCGCTTAAAGGCACGGCCATAGCACTTATAACGGCGGGATTACTCTCTTTGGCCTTTATGGGATTTGCGGGGCTCGTGAAATAATTTTTAAGAAATTATGGTACCTGCACTTTTAACATTAGCTGTGATGGGTTTTGTAGCGGCGCTGGGCCTTGCGATCGCATCTCGTGTCTTTTACGTGGAGATCGATCCGAGGGTCGAGGCGATTACTGAGCTTCTGCCCGGTGCAAATTGTGGCGCCTGCGGATATGCCGGGTGCAGCGCACTAGCATCTGCCATCGTCAAGGGTGAAGGCAAGATCGAAAACTGTACGGCCATAAATGAACAGGCAGCATTGTCTATAGCAGATATCATGGGTGTCATCTACACCGAGTCGGAGAAACGAAAGGCGGTCGTACACTGCAATCACGTAGCGGGAGGTGTCGGCGAGAAGTTCTTATATCTTGGGATTAGCGATTGCAGGGCGGCCGATCTCATCGGGGGCGGTCCAAAGCTCTGCCCATACGCCTGCATAGGCCTCGGGACCTGCGCCGAGGTCTGCCCGTTCGACGCAATTCATATGACCGATAAGGGCGCCCCTATCGTCGACCCTGATAAGTGCACGGCCTGCGGAAAATGCGTTGAGGCATGTCCCAAATTGATCATCGACATTGCACCACAAAAACCGGGCGTTCACGTCCTATGCTCATCAAAAGATAAGGGCGGGGCGGTAAAGAAGATCTGCACGGTCGGCTGTATCGCTTGTCTCGCCTGTGAGAGGATATGTCCTTTCGAGGCGATAGAGGTAATCAACAACATCGCCGTGATCAACTATGAAAAGTGCAGGGTCTGCGGCCTCTGTGTATCACAGTGTCCGACCGAAAGCATCATCGATGAGAGGGAATATAATTTTATTGCTGAGATATCAGATTTGTGCAACGGATGTGTACTCTGTTCGAGGGCGTGCCCGGTTGAAGCAATATCAGGGGTACCGAAGGGAAAATTTATGGTCGATCCCAAAAAGTGCATAGGGTGCAGGTTATGTGGAGACCAGTGTAAGAAGGGGGCGATTACTTTCAGAAAAGTCGAAAGGGGGAAGAAAAGGGTAAAGGCGGCGGCCGCAAAGTAGGAGGTGGAGAGGAGAAGGAGGGTTTTAGCTATTTTGGTCGAGATAGGGTGAATGCGATAATTGATTAGTGGTCTAATGATATAGTTAATGGTCTAGTAAAATATATGGGAAAGACGGCAAAAAAAATATTCAGGTTTTCAGGTGGTGTCCATCCGCCTGAGGAGAAGCTGACCAATCACCTCCCAACAGAAGAAATGCCGCTTCCAAAAAAGGTATATATTCCCCTGACCCAGCACCTCGGTGCACCGACGAGGCCCGTTGTCGAGGCGGGCGTCGAGGTGAAGGTCGGGACCAAGCTTTCCGAGGCGGGGGGATTTGTCTCCGCCCCTGTCCACTCCTCGATATCGGGGAAGGTTACTGGTATCTCAGATTATCCCCACCCGATGGGAAGGCCGATGCCCGCGGTCGAGATAGAGGGCGACGGCACCGACGAATGGGATAAAAATATAAAACCAAATAAAAAGATAGATT
>CAZDOD010000084.1:0-12006 GCA_964506935.1 uncultured Thermodesulfobacteriota bacterium
CAAAAAAAAGTTTACCCAAGAACAAAGATACCAGATTTTTACCATTTTGAAAACAGAAAAAAACCAAGATCGTTAAAGTAATCGGGGTTCACAAATCCACCGTGAAAAGGGAGATATCTCGTAAACATGAGCAAACAAGAATACCTTTTAATCAAAATGTTGCGCTAAAGAGTTGAATTAAAAATTTTAAAATATTTTACTTTCCACCTATTTGGCACTGAGCTTTCTAAAGTTTGAGTATGGGTGTAATCGGCGGAATAGGCATTTTCTAAAAAATGAATCCTTTTAAGATGGGTAGAATAAGTAGAAAAATACACTGGTACTCCGCCTTAAGACTGGGCCAGAAAAATATAGATGTGCTATGATATTTTGAGGGGATTACTGTTGGCTTAAGTGATGGGATAAACCGGGGAGTACGTTTGAGAAATTCTGAATACTCCCTGCCGTATTTTTTTTCGAGATGGTATTCCTCGTACTTCACGACGAACATGTATACGAAAAAGCAATATAAAACAACTATAGGAATTGACCACAAGAGTTCCATCATTATTGAAATTCCTATGATAAGCATGGTGTTGGCGATGTATATCGGATTTCTTACATACACGTATGGTCCTGTAATTGTTAGTTTCGTCTTTGACTTCAATCGGTATTTTAAATGCATCTGCGCCCAGATCCGTATTGCGAGACCCAATGCGAAAAAAATAGATCCTAGGGACAAAGCAAGAAGGTGATGCTCAGATTCATTCCATGTGCAAAAAAATATGAATGCCAACAGTGGCACTATTAATAATCCACGCATCTTATACCACGAATGTAAAAACTTATTCATGTTCAAACTCCATCATTTAATCAATGATTTTTTCGCCGCATTATTACACAAGGATATTAAAGTGGGGTTAAAATAATGTTAAAATATTAAAATATTTTAAATTTTTCGGATAAAGGTTGATTTTTTTATCCAATATTGACACAAATCACATCAATCCTTGGACTATTTATATATGGTGATCACAGTATTATAAGTTCTATTTAAAGATTTTTTTATAAGGGATTAAGGATATGTCAAAAGGCAAGTCTAAATTGGGGGATTTTTGGGGTGAGATAGTATCCGATCTCAAGACTCCCTTCGGGCTTCTCGTGGCGGTTTTTTTTGTTTTGGTGTTGATAACGCTCGCCCTTTCCGTATTCCTTGCGGTTGAGGTGAGCTCGCTTCGCACACATACCACCGAGGCCCTGGGTGAGGTCGAGGGCGCTATTCAGGAATTCTCACAGACGCTCGAGCTATCAAAACCCGGAAATATTGACCTCTCAATCTCCGGCGCCCAGCCCCTGAATCCGGATTTTCTCGTTGTGGATATCGGGGCGCAGCCCAAGGAAGGCGGGGTTATGGTCTCGGGGGGCGTGATCAACTCGTCTGCCCTTGACCACTATCAGGTTCATTTCAAGGTCGTATTCGACGACGGGAGGGAGGCCGATTTCGTCATTGGGGCACTGAGATCGGGACACAGCTCGAAATTCGAGGTCATGGTGCCGCCCGCCGGGAATAAATCGGTACCCGATATGGCGAAAATAAAATACATCGGCTCCGAGGTCTCCTATCATTGATTAAGGTAGGGTGCGGGTATAGGATCGGGAGGGCGCATCTTACTCGATACTATATTCTCAATGGTATTCTCTCTGAAAAGGGGAGTCTATCTGTCTCCCCTTGAGGATATTTAGATAGTCTCTATAATTATTCTGAAAGCTTGAATAGTTCCTATACGTAGATATTTTTTTCAGACAATTTATGAGATAGAGATTAAATTACACCTCCGATTAAACCTTCGGCTGATCAAAAAAACAGAAATCGGCTACTTCTCCTTTTCGATAACGAGGTCTTCGTATCCCATCTCTTTTAGTATCTCGGGAAATTTTTTGAATGAAGGCCTTACCACGGGGAGTAATTTCATCATTGCCGTGATCTTCCCGCCCTGCTTAACCCTTCCCCTTGTCACCGCCGCAACGGGATTTTCATGCCCGTGCCAAAACGAGTGGGAGAAATCGGCGGCCTGTTTTGACCATACGTCCTCCTTTATATCGCACGGGCCGAGATAGTATGTGCCGTAGTATCCCTCCTCTTTCGGGGGGTTTTTGAGGTCGATGGTGACCTCTGTGTCGGGATCGGTGTAGATGAACTTTATAACGATCCCCGACTTTGCCATCTTCGGGCCGATCTTGTCATCGGTAAGGATGGTGTCCATGAAATATTTCATGATCTCGTAGAAATGGTCCGCGTCCCTGTAATATTTTCCCATCGGTTTTCTCCTTTATCGGAAAGAGGTTTTTAAGTCTTATTTTTTTAACTTTATACGGGATGGATTATTTTCCCGGTCTCTGGTCGAAGCGTCTGCCGAAGAGGAGGCTTGCCATCGTGATCCTAAGCATCTGGACGGTGCCCCCTGCGACACCCCACGCCCTTCCGTCCCTCGCCATCCTCTCTACCGGGAATTCCTTCGAGTAGCCGTAGCCCCCGAAGACCTGCATGGCGGTGTTGGTCACTTCGACGACCATCTCGTTTGCGAAGCATTTCGCCATAGCCGATTCGTAGATCGACGGAAATCC
The DNA here is from genome assembly GCA_964506935.1 of uncultured Thermodesulfobacteriota bacterium. Taxonomy (GTDB): domain Bacteria; phylum Desulfobacterota; class Zymogenia; order Zymogenales; family Zymogenaceae; genus CAZDOD01. Next base: position 2,605 of record CAZDOD010000084.1, read on the forward strand.
CCTCCCGGCGCCGGTCGCCGCCCGGTAGACCATGAGTCTCGCCGCATCGAGCTTCATTGCCATGTCGACGATCATGAATTGAATCGCCTGAAATTCCGAGATCGGCCGTCCAAAGGCGTGGCGTTCCTGTGCATAAGCCTTTGCGGCGTTTAACGCCCCGCCCGCCGTGCCGAGGCACATCGCGGAGTTACCGCAGCGCTCAATATCGAAGGTCGACATAAGGTTTTTGAACTCGCCCTCCTTGATTATCAGGTTCTCCTTGGGTACCTTGACGTCCTCGAATATCAGGTCGCACGACGGCATCCCCCTAAGCCCCATGAACTCCTCCTGTTTTCCGAAGGAAAATCCGGGGGTGTCCTTTTCCACAAGGATTCCTCCGATCCCCTTGTATCCCGATATGTCGCCGATTCGGCAGTATACCATGTAGTGGCTCGCGTGGCCGGCGCCGCTGATAAAGGTCTTTCTGCCGTTTAGGAGGTAGTGGTCACCGCCGTCGGTCACCTTCGTCGTCAGTGCCGTGAGATCGCTTCCCGCTTCCGGCTCGGTCATCGAGACCGATACGCTGTACTCGCCGCTGCAGACCTTGGGGATGATCTCCTTTTTATGCTTATCGGTTCCGAACATGTCGATCACCCTCACGGGCCCCACGTTCGATTCGAAGACGGGGGCCGCGACCATCGGGCTGAATTTCGCGAGCTCCTCGATTGCAAGGATTGCATTTATGACGGGCTGCCCGCCGCCGCCGTTTTCCTCCGAAAGGCTCATTCCCAAAAGCCCCATTTCGGCGTACTTCGGGAGCAGTTGATAGGGGAATTCTGCGGTCTCGTCGATCTTTTTCGCAAGCTCTTTGAAATTCTCGCGCTCCCCCATCGTCCTCAGTGTCTCTATGAGCATGTTTTGTTCGTCGCTCAGGTCAAAATTCATGGTAGTCCTCACTCCAAATTTAAATCACTATATTAGTCCTGTAAGTCTATCTATATCATCCACATTCTCGAGTTCCATGACGAGGCCGATCACTTCGTCCAGCTTCGCCTCATCCCTGTTTTCTGCGAAGCGCTTTATCTTCGCCGCGAGATCAGACTCCTCCATCGGGTCCCTCGGGTCTCCTTTTGGGATTTCCACCTGTCTCGTCAATTTTTCGCCGTTGTTTGTGATGATCTCGACACGGCTTGCGGTCTTGTCGGGATACATCGAGTTTAGATCGCCGTCGTAGTTGACCTTTACCTTTTTTGTAAATTCGATAAGGGTGTCATCAGATAGGCGCTTTTCGGTAAGCTGTTTCGGCCCGAGTTCCCTATCCGCTATACATACGCTTACGACGTAGGGTATAGAGAACTGGGCGTTGACGATCGTGTCGTTCTTTTTTACACCCTTCCCGACGGCGATGACCCCGATGCCGTAGGTGTAGACGTTTACCTCATTTATGTCCGAGGGATTTATTCCTTTTTCGGAAGCGAGCTCAAGGGTTGCCTGTGCCGCGCCGTGGGTGTGGCGACACGCCGTGTATGGCTTAAAATAGATGTCCATTATCGTGTAGTGCTCTCCGAGGCGGTCGGTTATTCGATCGAGTGCGGGCTCGGTGTCCGTGGTGATCTTGCAGAACCCCCCGCCGAGCTGCGATCCTTCTAGCACATAGGGTATTCCGGAGATTCCAACTCCTGCGAGGCCGGCCGCGGTGATGCCCGCCGATGCGGCCTGCCCCCCCTGGACGATCTTGATCGTGTATCCCCCCATGAGCTGTTCGGCCATTGAGAGCGGAAGGAGGTAGCCGGCGTTGCCGAGGGCGTTGCTCATCCCCTCTTGGTCCAGGCCCATGAGCCTTGCCGCGGCGACGGCGGCGCCGAAGGTCCCGCACGTACCGGTCGGTAGGAATCCCGAAAGCGTATGCCTCGGGTGGACCGATGCGGCGGCGCGGTCGGCCGCCTCGTATCCGGCGACGACGGCTGAGAGGAGATCGCTTCCGGTCTTTTTGAATTTTTCCGTGCATGCAAAAGCCGTCGGGATTACGGCCGTCCCGGGGTGGTTTCCGCCGAAGCGGAGGCCGTCCTGCGATTCTATCGCCTCGGCCGATGTGCCGTTTATAAATACGGCGCTGTTTACGGGAAGCCTGTATGACAGGCCGTGAACCGTGGCCTCCTCCGGGCCTCCGAGCGACCTAAAATAGGCCGCGACGTTTTTTGTCGCCTCGAGCTCGAGCGAGCCGTATACGTTGGCGATATAGTCCAAGATGCAGAGTTTTGCCTTGTGTATCACATCGGGAGGAAGGCCCTCGATTTTTATCCCATGGCAAAAATCGGAAAGTTTCTTGCTATATTCCATCTTTTGACTCCGAAAGATATTAAAGCGGGGGATTTTTTAGATGACCCTCTCTATCCCGAAATTATTATCCTTCCCCATCGCTGAATAATATACTATACGTATCCCCTCGACTCGTAGATCTTTATCATCCGGCCGGGATCGAGCACCTCCCTCATTACCCTCAGCTCTTCGGCCCTCGGCGGCTCGGTCTCACATACGTCGTCTGATACCTTCAGATCCCACGGGGTGTTCTCCACGATCTCGTCGATCGAGCTTCCCGGATGGTAGGTGGCGAGATACGCCTCCTTGGTCTCTTCGTCGAATCTCATGACGGCCTTGTTGGTTATGATTGCACTGGGCCCCGTATTTATTGGGAGTCCCCATTTCTCCCTTGCGCCTGGGCCGTCGATGTAGCCGGGGGTGGTGATGAAATCGACCTTTTCGGCAAGGCGTCGCTTGTCGTGGAGGGCGATGATTAAGACCCTCTTTACGAGCGATCCGATCGGGTTCGCCCCGCCGCTCCCCGGAAGGCGGCTCTTCGGGTTTTCGTAGTCGCCGATCACCGTGGTGTTGATGTTTCCGTATTTATCGACCTGGCTCCCCGACAGAAATCCAACGTCGATCCAGCCGTTCTGAAGAAACATCCCCATGATGTCGGTAAGGCCGCCTATCATGGCCGCGCCGGGATTTAGGCAGGGGTCCCCGACCGAGAGCGCCGGCCTTCGGGGCTGGGCGTCGTAGGAGCCGGCCTCCTGCATCATCTTTGCGTTCGGTGCGTGGGTGTATTTTGCGATATTCGCCGACATAGTCGGAAATCCCGTGCCCACGATGACCACATCGCCGTCTTTTATCTCCCTCGCCCCGCAGCATGCCATAAGCTCGGGCTTTATATAATCTGTGGGATGCTCGGTCATAATAAGTCCTCAATATCTCTATATGGTATTAATCAATACTCGTAGCTCACCGGCGGACTGAAGCCGAACCCGGCCTCGAGGCCCTTAAACTGGGCGTAGCCGAATTTCTCGATGTAGTGCTGGATGTATTGTGTCCTGTCTTCGATGGCGTAGACCCATTCGTCAAGGAAGGCCTCGAATCCCTCGACAGTGTTTGACGCCTGCTGGTAGAGAGACCCGAAGACGAAGTCGACGTCATAAAAACCCGGCGTGTAGCCGGGATGCGCCCCGAACGGCTCTTCGACGACCGCCACGACCTTGAAATCGGGGACGATTGTCCGCGAGGGATCAAGCCCGATGACGTCGCGCGACACGATCCTCTCGGCACTAACGATGACCTTTTTAGAGGCGTTCGCCCCCCACTTGCAGTCACCGCCGATACCCCAGATTTGGGCGTTTCCGTTCTCGTCGGCCTGCTGTACGTGGATGATGGCTACATCGGGATTTAGGGCGGGGACCAGAAGCGTCGGGCTCCCGTCGAAGGGGGAGTCTATGAGCTTGTATTTGCCATCCCCCATAAACGACTTGACATTTAAGAGATCGGTCCCAAGCATGTCCTTAGTCGGCACAAAGGGCATCCCCATCGCACCCGCCATCAGCATCATCGGAAGCGACAGGTTTGTGTATTCTTCTAGTTCGATTTTGTGGGGTATCCCCTTTTCGATTGACCTCCTGTAACATCTGGCGAGACCGTAGAGGCCGAGCGAAAGGAACGTTGCGATAAATCGCTTTACGCAGCCCGCCCCGATCAGCATATCAAAGCCGTCGGCCGCGTTCGACCGCGTGATGGTGAGATCCCTCTTCTTTTGCCTGATGATTTCGTGTATCGCCGAAAAAGGAGGCCTTACGATATATCCGCCGATGAATAGGAAGTCGCCGTCTCTTACGTGTTCGGATATCGCCTCTTTGATCGTAGTGACTTTGCCCATCTATACCCCCCGATATAATAGGGAGAGGTGCAAAAAATCCCATTTCATTTGGTCTTTTCCTGCACCTCCAGTACTTTTAGACTTCGTATTCTGTTCGGGATATTATCTCGTTTTGGGCCGTATCCGATAGGCCCGTAAAGATTACCGAATAGCCGCTTATCCTCACAACGAGATCCCGATACCTGTCGGGATTTTTCTGTGCCTCCCTCAAGGTGTCGGAATCAATCATGTTGAACTGTACTTGAACCCCACCCTTCTCGAAGTATGTCTTGATGAATGCCTCGAGGTTTTCGGATTTGACCTTTTTCCCCGGAAGGCGAAGGTTGAGGTTCGAACCGTTGTAGATCCTCTTTAGGGGGAGCTTGGTCACAGAGTTAACGACGAGTGTCGGACCGCCGACGGCGTTTCCGGTCGTTGGGGTGAGCCCGTTTCCCAGTACATCCCCCGACCAGCGGCCGTCGGGCGTCGCAGCGGTAAACGAGCCAAAGGCGAGGTGGAATCCGACCGAGAATATCCCGGGCCAGAATGCGCCGCCGCGAAAATTCTTGTATTTTTTTAGCTCATCGCAGAAGTGGTTTAAGACCCTGGCCGCCATCTCGTCGACCTCGTCTATGTCGTTTCCATATTTCGGGAGCTTCTTCAAAAAATAGGCCTGCATATCTTCGGCGTCGTCCCAGTCCTCGGCCATCCACTTTGCTAGATCGCCAATCTTTACGGTCTTGTCTTCAAATACCGCCTTTTTGATCGAGTACAGGCTGTCGGCAACGTTGGCAAATCCCATATACTGGACGCCAGTGGAGTTGTAGACCGCCCCGCCCCTTGTCACGTCGATCCCCTTCTCTATGGAGCCCTCGATCATCGCCGAGGCGAAAGGTGAGGGGAGGAGCTCGGCTATAGTCTGGTCGAGGCTTGCCATCCCCTTGATGAACTGGCCGATGAAATGGGAGACCTGCGTGGTGTAGGCCTTCCAGACATCATCGAAGGATGAAAATTTCGCGGGATCCCCGGTCTTGGGACCCGACTGGTAGCCGAAGGTGTTGTCGACGCCGTTTGACATGGCGAGCTCAAAGGACTTTATACCGTTAAACTGCACTGCGAATGTCGAGCCGAAGGTCTTTCCCTGTGCGTTCGGTTCGAGACAGCCTACGACACCGTAGTCGAGGGCGTCTTCCTTCGTGTGTCCGGCGTCGATAAGGGACTCGACGGTCGCATCGTCGTTGAAGATGTGCATCAATACGCCGTCTTTGGCGTGGTCTATAACCCTGCGGTAGAAATCCTCGGGGGCCTTATTGCTTAGCCTTACGCCGAAGTTGGGCTGGACGGTCTTGATATCGGCGTATGCGTCAAGGCCGATGTAGCTGAGCTCACACGTCGCATCATTGCCGTCTTTTCCGAGCCCGCCGACCGTGACGTTCTGCGTGGTCTTTCCTTCGGTCCCCTCACCGCCGGGGATAAAGACCTCCTCGAGGACGTTCCATATCTCGTTTGTCTTCAAAAATAGGAGGGACAAAAGCTCCCTCGCCTCATCGGGCGTGATATTCCCGGCCTTTTTGTCTGCCTCATAGTAGGGACTCAAGACCTGGTCTATCCGCCCGAGCGATATCGAGTTTCCGCCCGACTCAATCTGGGAGATTAGGTGGATGAAATATACACACTGAACCGCCTCATGTAAACTCCTCGCCGGGTATTCCGGAACCTGCATGCAGGTCTCGGCGATTGTTTTAAGCTCTTCCTTTCTTTTCGGGTCGCTCTCGGCCTCCGCCATCGATGCAGAGAGGTGACCGTAGCGGCGGGCGAATCGGATCGCGGCCTCAAGTGACCTTATCACGGCCTCATAGAAGGTTTTTTTGTCTTTAGATTTCTCGATGTCATCGAGTTTTTCTATTCGCTGTTTTACCTCATCAATGATCCCGCGAAGCCCGACTTTCAGCACCTTCGGGTGGTTCATCGTGAAGTGGCCGATGCCGTAGGTGATCTCGAGCATCATCGTGAAGAGATATTTATCCATGTCCTCTTCGACATCGGGGGGGATGATCTCGCGCAGTCGATCTTCAACCGTCTTACCCCTCCAGAATGGGAGGATTGTATCGGCGAGCTCCCTTTTCTCCTCTTTTGTGATGAGGGCCCTCTGCAGGATCCTTTTCTCAAAGGTATCGAGATCGCCCTCTATCCAGGTCGACTTGTTTTCAGGAAATAGGGGGGCGCCTTTGAGCTTTTCGGTCCTTGTCCCGACTATCAATTCATCGTCCCTTATGACGACGCTGATGTTGTCCAAGATATCCGAGAGCGCCATGCTGATTCGGGTGAGAGGATCTTTTTCCCAGTTCTTCTTCATAGACCTTGTGAAATACCTCGCCCGCTCGATGCTGACCTCCTGTGGGGCGGATATAATGGCCTCCCTCAGACGTCCCACTCGGGTTTCCGGGATCTTTTGTGCGGTACTCTGTCTGGTCGACATTTTTATTCTCCTAAAAAGTGATTTTCAATTATCTAATTATACCACAAGATAGACCAAACGGGAGTGGCGATTGACATTAGTCCCGTAAAATCAAATAAAGTTAAAGCTCAGACCCTGATGTCCATTATAGTCAAGATGAGAAAATCCCTGAGCCAGCGGGGAGAGAGCTTGTTGAGCCAGTAGAACACCTTGCTCTGGAATTCTATCTGGTTAAACAGCTTCGGATTTTTCTTCTCGACCACCTTCACGATCACCTTGGCGGCGAACTCCGGCGTGGGGGCGTCTTTTATCATCTTGTTGTCTTTGTCGATGAAACGTTTCGCCCTGTCCCTGTAGGGCGACCCCGCGGGTGGGAGTTTGTGGATCTTCGCCGCGAACGAGGTCGATACCTGTGCGGGCGATATGATAGCGAACTTGATGCCGAAAGGCTCAAGCTCGTATTTTGTTGCCTGGACCCATCCCTCGATGCCGAACTTCGAGGCCGTGTATATCGACTCGAATGGGAACGGTACCTGCCCGACGATCGAAGACATCGCAATCAGCTTTCCCTCTCGACGCTCACGCATGGAAGGGATAAATGCCTGAAAGATGGCCATCGCCCCGATGACGTTTATCTCGAGACATTTGAGAGCCTTCTCCAAGTCTACCTCCTCAAACGGTCCGAAAAAGCCGATCCCGACGTTTGATAGTACGATATCGACATGGCCGTATTTTTTGAGGACTTCGTCCCTGAATTTCACAATCCCCTTCCTGTTGGTGATGTCCATTGTGGCGAGGTAATGATCGCCGCCGATCTTGGCGAGATCTTTCTTGATTTTTTCAACCTTCGGCCCGTCGACGTCAAATCCCGCTATCGAATAGCCCTTTTCGGCGAGCATCTTCGCGACCTCTTTTCCCATCCCGTCGGCAAGCCCCGTGATAACTATAACCTTATTCATAACAACTCCAATAAAACGTTTTTGTCAAATAGGTATTTTAAAAACTTACTCTTATCTTATTGTTTGATATTTCATCTCGCATCAGGCCGAGATCAGCGGATCTCTAACTTTCCCGATCTGTAGAGGTCTCCGATCTCCTCCATCGACTTTTTAAAATCGGGATAGGCAAACGAAAAGCCGGTCTTTTTCAGCTTTGAATTATCCACGATATAGTCATCGTAGAGGTATTTCACGGCGTCGTATTCGAGGTCGGGGATCTTCCCCTTTAGGCCCGAGATTAACCCGTCGACCTTGGCGGCGACCTTGACGATACCCAGCGGTAGGTGAGCCTTCGGGGGTTTCGCCCCGAATGCTAAAGACGCAAGCGTCAGTGCCTCCTCGATCGTGGGATTTGAGTTGTCGGCGATGTTGTATGCCTCGCCCTCGATCCCGTCTATGTGTGAGAGGTGGACGACCGCCACGGCGACGTCCTCGGCCCTTACGTTGGAGAGGACGACATCCCCCTTGCCGGGTATCGCGGTGATCGATGTCGGCCGCGAAAACGCCTTTCCCGCCCCGTCGGTGCAGCGTGGCCCGTAGACGGTGCACGGGCGGCAGAATATGGCTGGGAGCCCCTTTTTTATCTTCCCCATTACGACATCCTCGCCGTCCCGCTTGCTTGTCCCGTAGTTGTCCTGTGGCTCTCTCGGCCCGTCTTCGGTAAAAGGCCTTTTCGGATACGGCCCGTAGACCGAGGTCGATGTCACGTGGACAAAGCGCTTTACCTTCGCTTTCAGTGCGAGGTCGGTGATCCGATCGACGCCGAGGACGTTTGTCGGGTATAGCTTTTTGTAGGGCGTTGAGAAGTTGCATATCGCTCCGAGGTGAAAGACGCGGTCGACATCGCCCTCAAAGAGGGGAGGGAGCGTCTCGGGTCTTGTGAGGTCCGCGGCGACATATTCTACGCCGAGGTTTTTAAAAAACGATATATCCTTTCTCGGCCTTGCAGTCGCCCTGACCTTGACCCCCTCCTTTGCGAGAAACTCCACGAGGTGGCTTCCCATGAAGCCCGCGGCACCAGTAACAAGCGTTGTTCCATTAAATTTCACGATAATCTCCCGTCAGATATTTTTAGTCGGCAAAAATATTGGCGATCTTTTTAGTAAGATCCTCTTCGGTGCTCTCCCCGATCTCTTTCTTGGCACGATTTAGCCAATTCAGGATAACTTCATTTAGAGATAAACCCAATTCCGTCATGAGGCGGACGTAGACGTCGTGATCCTTCCAGCGGAGGATGTTTTTTCGCCTCTTTTCCATCTGTCTCTTGTAAGATTCTATCTCTTCGTCGATGATCTCGAGCGAGCGTTCCCTGTCGCCGAAGCCGAAGAAGACGAACCGCAACAGGAACGGGTCGCGAAGGATCGCACCACGCTCGGGCGAGGATTCGAGCCATTCGGTGAAGGTCTCTTTTCCCTTTTCGGTGATGGAGTAGAGCTTTCTGTCCGGGGCGTTGACCTGGGCGATCTCCCTTTTGGTTACAAGGCCCTCCTCCTCCATTTTTTTGAGGTTCGGGTATATCTGGCCGTAGTTGATCGACCACATATGCCCGAAATTTCTTTCTATGTGGGATTTTATGCGGTAGCCGTGCATGTCTTTGTATTGAAGGAGCCCGAGGATGGCGTATTTGATTGACATTTTTGTCTCCCAGAAGTGGGTAAAAATGGGATATATACAAAGTATATATATACAAAGTATATAGTGTCAAGAAAAAAATGGGGGGAAGGTTATTTTTGGTTGGAGTTTTTTGCTGAGTTTGTAGGGGCGGGTTTCAAACCCGCCCCTACTTT
>CAZDOD010000085.1:0-11886 GCA_964506935.1 uncultured Thermodesulfobacteriota bacterium
ATCGCAAGAGCTCGAGGAGTGCAGCGGTGGCTTTTACAGCTTGACTACGAAAGAAGAGCCCGCTCCTCCGGTGCTCGATAGAGACGCGGCCGGTGAGCTGTGGGATTTGAGCCTGAGATTGGGAAAGCTGAACCGATGAGCTCAATTGAGGGATTGCAGGTCGACGGTTTCCACAAATTTTTCAACCGGAGCCGTGGGTGCAAAGAATAAGAAAAATGAGAAAGAGTGTTGAGGCTACCACTGAAAGCGCAATTCCGATGAAAAACAGTATTTTTATGATATTGGGAGAGGCGATCCCCCTTCACTTCGAGTCGGGATACGGCGGTATCAATTACGATTTTGTCGGAAGAGCGTCCATCTCTCTATTCTTCTTCCTCTTCTTTACATTTTACAGCCAAGTTGAATTCATCGGCAAAAAAAAGATGCTTACAAGCCTAAGGAGGTTTGAGGAAGACATCAAGGGGATCAAGGAGGAGACATTTGATAAGGTCGAGAATATCTCCGATGAAAATATCGGCAAAGAGGCGACAAAGACCCTGGCATCTATAGATGACGCCCTCTTTGAACTACTCGATGAGACAAAAAAGGCCGTCTCCCTAAATACGATAGCTTATCTCGTCCCCGCAGGCAAAGGCGATGTGTTGAGGGTACGGGAGGCGTCATCAGAGGACGAAAGATTCTACTTCGACTCCGAGGTGAATCTCGAGTTTTACAGGGAGGTCATGCGTTCAAAAAAGCCCCTCCTGTTAAGCAGGGCAAAAGGATTACACGGGCTTGAGCCGGGCTATTATAAAGACGTCCCATCGAGGATCAACTCGTTTGCGGCGGTACCGGTTATGGGGAAGAACCAGATAGAGGGGATACTGGTTGCGGATAGACGAAACGATAAAAAAATTTCCGAAAACGAGCTTTCTTTCCTTAACCTCGTGGCGATCATGGTGAGGGATATCCAGAGTTCGAGGATAAATCTCTCGAAGCTGACGCTGAATCTAAAGGAGCTCGAAGAGCTCTACGGCATAAGCCGAAATCTCGCCTCCGCTGGGAAGCTGGGCGACATCTTCGTGATAGTCTTTAGAGCCGTAAGCAATATGTTGCCGACAAGACTCATGGCATTCTCGATGGTAACAGGAAGTGAGAACGTGTTGATCTCCGTTCGGGGTGAAGACGAGAAGAGACTCACAAAGAAACGATTTGACGCCTCGGAATCACTGGTCGGGTGGGTCTTGGAAAACAGAAAATATCTTGTATTCCCCGACAAAAGGGGAAAGAAGGATGTGTTTGGAAAGGATCTGAAGATAAAGAGCGACGGCGCCCTTTTGATATTCCCCCTGATTTCGGAAGACGTGCTAATCGGCACTTTCGTCCTAATAACCGAGTCATTGCTCCCCCCTTCCCGCTTATACATAAGGATCATCGAGGTGATTCTTAATATGTCGGCGGTCTCGATCAACGGCATCAGATTGATGTCAAAAATCAGGAGGCTCGCGATCACCGATCCGATGACGGGCCTTTATAACCGCAGGCGCTTTAACCGCGCCCTAAATGAACAGTTTGATAGGGCCGAGAGATTCTCGGAGGAGCTGACGCTCTTGATGATAGATATTGACAGGTTTAAAGCGATCAACGATATGTACGGACATCCCGTCGGCGACGAAGTCATAAAGGGAGTGTCTGATATCATAAAAGGTGTGACAAGGGGGGTCGATGTGGTAAGCCGGATAGGGGGCGAGGAGTTCGCCATCCTCCTTCCCAAGACCTCCAAAAATAATGCGATGATAACCGCCGAGAGGATCAGGAGGGCCGTAAAGAAGAAGGGATTCGGTTTCAAAAAAAAGGGGCACACGGTTACAGTAAGCATAGGGGTTGCTACCTTCCCAAAAGACGGGAACGATCCCGAGACATTGCTCAAAAAGGCCGATAACGCCCTATATTTGGCAAAAGATGGTGGTAGAGACCGCTGTGTCGCAAATTAGTAGTGAAATTTAGGAGACCCAACATATTGTTGTGGTTTTTTTTTAGATACAAGATGTGTAATAAGATAGGTATAATTTAATGCTAATTGTGCATAAAATTATGAAAAAACTTGACATAATAAAACACATTTTATTATAATATAACCAAAACTGGTTTTATTTTGTTACTTAATTACCTTTTTTATCTAATAAGTATTTGTGGGTAGAAACTTGAGAAATAATAACGTTAAGAAGTATCGGGAAGAGCTTCTGATGAGCAAGGCTGAGCTTGCAAGAAAGGCAGGAGTCTCTCCCTTGACGGTAGACAGGATCGAGAAGGGGAAGGATTGTCGTATGGACACGAAAAGAAAGATACTCTTCGCCCTAGGTCTTGAGCTTGACGACAAAGACAAGATATTTATTAAAATCATATCAGCCGAACACCCCGAATAGTATTAAGGTGAAAATATGATCGGCAAAAAGAAGGACGTCGTAGCCCTGGATATAGGTTCCAGCTCCATTAAATTGGTGGAGATCGGTGAATCGAAGCGCGGATACAATCTCACCAATTTCGGCATGGCGGAGCTGCATCCCGAGACGATAGTAGACGGCGCAATCATGGACACGGCTGCGGTGGTTGACGCCATCCAAAGCCTCGTCACCGGTCTCAAGATCAAGGTGAGGGACGTGGTAACTTCGGTTTCCGGAAACGCCGTGAGGATTCAAAAGATAACCCTTCCCACAATGAGCCAGGATGAGCTTGAAGAATCGATTCAGTGGGAGGCGGAGCAGTATATCCCCTTTGATATATCCGATGTCAATATCGACTTTCAGATATTGGATACACTCGACGACGGCTCGGGCCAGATGGAAGTGATCCTGGCTGCCGCGAAAAAGGACATTATAAATGAGTATGTCGCCGTAATCAGTGAGGCGGGATTGAACGTGGCGATTGTAGATGTCGATTCCTTCGCACTGGAGAACATGTATGACGTCAATTATCAGTTCGACACGGGTGACGTAATCGCACTGGTCAATATCGGCGCCAGCCTCACAAATATCAACATCATAAAGAATGGAATTTCGGCCTTCACCCGTGATATCTCCTCCGGTGGAAATCAATATACGGAAGAGCTACAAAAACGTTTCTCCATAAGCTATGACGAGGCCGAGTCTCTAAAGCTCGGAAAAGGGGGAAAAGATTTTCCCAGAGATGAGGTCATAAAGATAGTAAATCAGGTCTCCGGCGAAATCGTATCGGCCGAGATACAGAAGACCATCGACTACTTCCTTTCTCAGGGGACCAGTGATTCGGTAAACAAGATATATCTCAGCGGAGGAACATCCAAGACCTCAGGCCTCTCTAAAACTATACAGGATAAATCCGGGATTACCACAGAGCTTGTCAATCCCTTCGCCAATATCGACTTCAATGAAAAACTCTTTGACGCCGCATACATCCAGGAGATAGCACCATTCGGAGCCGTAGGAGTCGGACTGGCAATAAGGAGGGAGGGTGACTGATGATTAAGATAAATCTTTTAGCCGTAAGGGAAACAAAAAAGAAGGAAACGATGCAGCAGCAGATCGTCCTGGCTGTATTTGCAGTACTCTTGACCCTTGGGGCTATAGGATACTTTCATGTCAGCATCACAAATAAGGTAAAAAATGTTGTGGCGGAAAAAGCTGAAGTCGACAAAAATGTGAAAAAGTTGAAAAAGGAGATAGGAGATCTGCAGGATCTCAAAAAGAAGGCGGCTGACCTCGATAATAAAAAGAATGTCATAAATGAATTGGAGATCGAACGAAACGGCCCGGTCCACATATTTGAAGAGCTGGCAAATGCCACCCCTCCCGAGTTGTGGATTGATGACTTTCTCCAGAAGGGTAGAGATCTCACACTGAAGGGTTATGCCGCAGATAATGAGACAATAGCTAATTTTATGAGGAACTTGAACAACAGTCCCTATTTCACAGGTATCGCACTGGTAAAAAGTGAAAAGACCAAAAGTGGAAATTTAACGGTGAATGTATTTACCCTTAAGATGAAGATTAAATATCTGTAAGGCAATAATAAAGGTATTTCCGGCAAAGTGCTGAGAGAGGACAAGTAGAGATGGCTATTTCAATGGACATATTTAATAAGCTCCCTCCATACCAGAGAGGCTTGATACTCTTAGGGCTTATAGTTTTAATAAGTGTCGGTTACTACTTCGGGATATACGCGGGCAAAAAAGAGGAGCTGGAAAGAGAAAAAACTGCCCTAAACAAGGCCAAACAGGAGCTCCAGAAGCTCGAGGATACAAAGAAGAACCTAGAGACCTACCGGGCGCGGGTGGCCGAGCTCGAAGCCGAGCTAAGCCTTCTATTGGTAGCTATCCCGACAGGCTCGGAAATACCCGAGGTGCTGTCCAACGTATCGAGCAAGGGCCAGGAATCAGGACTCGAATTTATACTCTTTCAGCCGGGGGCGGAGAAACAGATAAAAGACAAAAAATATACCGAGGTGCCGGTATCTATCAAGGTAAGTGGGACATATCACAGCTTCGCTGTATTTCTCGATAAGATAAGACAACTCGACAGGATCATAAATGTCAGGAACATCTCCATGAAGAAAAAGGATGTAAAGAGCGGTATTGTCCTTCTTGAGATATCATGTAATGCGGTTACTTTTAAGTTTCCACAATAAATTGTGATTTTATAGAAAAATGTCGATTAAGACACATATTTTCAAGCTCCTTCCAATCCTGATCATACTTCTTTTTGGATTTGGGTGCTCCGACTTCATGGATCAATATGGAGACATGTTGCCCGGTTTTCTAAAAACCGAAAAGAAGGAAGAGAAGCCCAAGCCCCATAAGCTCAAGGAAATGGAGCCGGTAAAGTCCACAGAAACCGAGGGTGATGTCACTACTCCACCAGAGGAGGGTACTGCGGAGGCTCCTACGGAAAAGGAGCTCGCCGAAAAAACTCCGGAAGAGGATAAGACACCCAAGGAGAAGGAGACACCTAAAGAAAAAGAGAAGACTGGGACTGACCTGAAGGATACGAAAAAAGAGGAGCCAGCTAAAGAGGAAGGAACAAAACCGAAAGAGGGAGAAGTCTCCACAGAAGATAAAAAACCTCAGACAAAGGACGTGACGGAAAAGCCGCCTGCCAAAAAGGATATAACTCCCGATCAACCGGCGAAATTAAAAGATATCGAGGGAGAAGACGTCGCTATGGTATCCATCTCCGCAAAGGAAGGACCTCCAGAAACCGGGCCGGGAGTCGCGGATAAAGGGGGGATCACCGATGAAGACTATTTCTATGATCCGAGACAGAAGAGAGACCCGTTCAGGCCCTATAACCTAAAGGTGGAAAAGAAGAAGGAAATTCCCCCTGAGGAACTCACCCCCCTGCAGAAATACAAGCTCTCCCAACTGAACCTCAAGGCCATCATCTATGATTCCGAATCCGAAACCGGAGTTGCCATGGTCGAAGACCCCACCAAAAAGGGATTTAATATTTATGTCGGAACCGAAATTGGAGAAGGGAGAGTCGTAAAAATCACACCGGATGAGGTCCAAGTTGAGATGCAGTATGAGGATTTTTATGGAAATATGGAAATGAGAATCGAAACCTTAAAGTTATCAGGAGTAAAATAAATGTCTATTTTAAATAAATACTTAAGATTTGCACTTCTATCATCTCTCCTAATAGCTCAAATACTATATGTAAACTCATGTGCTACGACAAGCGGTGGAAAGGTAGAATCGATATCGGAATCAGGTGCTACGGTAGCCATTGAATCCATCACCGAGTTGGAAGACAGGATTGTCGTTCTCCTAAAATCTCAATCGCCGTTAAATTACACCCCCTATCGCCTCGAATCTCCGCTTCGACTCGTGGTCGATATAACCAACGCCTCCTTTGTCGATTCGGGAACGAACATAGTGGTGGACAATGGAACGATAGACGAAATCAAGATATTCGATATGACGTCCGAAGGGAGGACTATATCAAGGATGGAGATGTACCTCCTTGGGGAAACGAACTACTTCATCTCGAAGCCCGAGGATAACCAGATAAAGATTGAGATACAGAAGATTGCCGGGACATACACGGAGTCCCCCGCGCCGGTTATCGACACTTCGATTAAGGAGGAGTGGAAGACGCCGGCCACACGGATCATCAACATCGTTACTGACGAGGATTCCCTCGGCACAACTGTAACCGTCCTAACCGATGGCCGTGTGGATGACTTTGAGTCATTCGTCCTCGATGATCCCTATCGCCTCGTGGTTGACATCAAGAATCTTACAAGCAACTTCCCCAAAAACGAGATAAAGGTAGGGGGCACTGATATAGACGACATAAGGATCGGCATACATCCCGATAAGGTCAGACTCGTGTTTGAATCGGCGATTATGGGGGGCATTAACACCCACAAAGTCTACGCCACTGAAAACAAACTGATGGTTGTATTCAGGGAAGGCGTGGAGACGACATATGAAAAAGAGGGCGATATCTCTTCCCCCGCCCCCACTACATCGCCCGGCTCGATTGTCACAATCACCGATGTCAGGTTTGAAGACAGATCGGATGTGGCAAGGGTCACTATATCCACAAGCGGAAGGTCGGATTACAACGCAAAGATGTTATCTGACCGAAGCGTAATTGTCGATATCTCCAACGCATTAATTGGCGAGGGGCTTGAGAAAATGATTGACACCTCCGCATTTCGGGGACCCGTATCATCTATAAGCTCTTATCGCACCGAGGAGGGCGGGCTTTACTCGGTCAGGATAATTGTAGAGCTAAATAATAAAGTGGCCTACAGGTATTTCGACCAGGCGAACGAAATCGTCCTCGATTTTGACAAGACCGGCGAAATAACAGAAGACAGCATCGCAGTAGGGCCGGAAACCGGGTCGATCACACCAAAGATCACTCTGGATGAGGGCCTCGCCCAGCCCGCCACACTCCCCGGCGGGACTACGACCACGGTTGAATCGACGGTTGTGCCTCCATCTGAAATTGAGGCGGAAATCGCCGCCGCCGAAGAAGAGGAGCAGACGAAATATACCGGTAAGAAGATAACCTTGATCTTCACCGACGCCGACATCAGGAACATCTTTCAGCTCATAGCAGAAGTGAGCAATCTCAATATTCTGGTCGACTCCAACGTCAGGGGTAGGATCACATTGAGGCTGGTAAAGGTCCCATGGGATCAGGCCCTTGATATAATTCTTACAACCACAGGTCTGGGCATGAAGAGAGTGGGCAACGTAATCCGAATCGCCACAACTGAAACTTTAGATAGGGAAAGGACAACTGAGCTGGCATCGAAGAGGGCATTGGAGGAGCTGGAGGACCTTGTTACACGCAAAATTGACCTGAGCTATGCGGATTTGGCCGCCATCAGTGACGTCGTAGAACCGATGTTGAGCGACAGGGGGGAAATCACAACCTTCGATCAGACCCAGTCGCTATTGATCACAGACATACCGTCCAATCTGGATCCGATACTAAAGATTATCAGGTCCTTGGACATCCCGACCAGTGAAATAAGGCTTGAGGCGAGGATAGTAGAGATAAACGATACTTTTGAGAAGGAATTGGGTGTTAACTGGGCCTTCGGATACAATAACCCAACAGGTGGCGAATCTTACAAGACCACCGTTGGTACTCTTGAAAGCACGTTATTGAATTTCCCCGGTGGATTTGACCCGACAAATCTGTATTTCCCGGCCACTCCCGAAACCGCCAACCTCGGCCCCGGGGGCGCGTCCGCACTCATCGGCCTAGTTAACGACACCATGCATATAGAAGTACAGCTCAAGGCGCTTGAACAGATGGGTGAGGCCGAATTGATAGAGACACCGAAAATAAGGGTACTCAACAACGTAACGGCGTCATTTAAGATAAACAGAAAAGTGCCTATAAGAAATATTAAAGAAGAGACCGATGAGGAAGGTAATGTCAGTACTAAATCAGAGCTTGATTTTCAGGAATTTTTGACCGAATTGGAAATTACACCCTCGGTCTCTGCCGATAAAAGGATAAAGCTTGTGATCAACCTCGTCCACAAGACGCAGGGTGAATCTCGTACCCTTAATATATCCGGTGTTGACAATATTTATTACGTAGAGGATGAAAAGGAATTAAATACCGAGGTTTTGGTCGACAACCGTGATACGATCGTCATAGGTGGACTCTACAGAAAGGATCTATCGGATACCGTGACGGGATTTCCCTTAATAAAAGACATACCCGTTTTCGGATGGCTTTTTAAGACAAAGACCAAGAGGGAAGTAAGGAAAGAGCTCTTGATCTTTGTAACCCCTACAATTATCAGGGAGAGTGAGGAGATTAAGGCAGAAGTCGGTATGCAATAGGGGGGGTTTTTATCTTCCTTCTTTGTAAGTGCACCTGAATCCCGTTTGGGTGCACTTTATTTTTATTCAGATTTTATTTTGGATTTATGTTCACTTTTTCATCAGCAGGAGAATCCCACGGCCCCGGTGTAGTGGCCTTAATCGACGGTGTCCCGTCCGGCTTTGTGGTTACCACAGA
The DNA here is from genome assembly GCA_964506935.1 of uncultured Thermodesulfobacteriota bacterium. Classification (GTDB taxonomy): domain Bacteria; phylum Desulfobacterota; class Zymogenia; order Zymogenales; family Zymogenaceae; genus CAZDOD01. Next base: position 8,511 of record CAZDOD010000085.1, read on the forward strand.
CGACATCGATCGCGACCTCGCCCGAAGACAGAAGGGATACGGCAGGGGCGGCAGGATGTCGATAGAACAGGACAGGGTAAAGGTACTCTCGGGAATTCGGGGAAAAGTTACGATCGGAAGCCCCGTGGCGCTCCTCATACTTAACAAAGACTGGGAAAATTGGACCCCATATATGGATCCCGAGGGGGATACGGCCTCCGGAAAAGAAGTGACGAGGCCCCGTCCCGGCCATGCGGATCTCGCGGGGGGGATGAAGTATGGACACCGTGATTTGAGAAACGTCCTCGAGCGGGCGAGCGCCCGGGAGACTGCCGCACGCACCGCAGCGGGGTCGCTCGCCAAGATACTCCTATCACCATTCGGGATAGAATTTTGTGGCTATGTCGTCTCCATCGGAGATATCAGGGTCGATGCCGGCAGCATTCCACTGAAACAGAGGATCGAAAATGCTAACAAATCCTCCTTCGGCACTCCCACGGACGAAAGGGACAAAGAGATCAAAATCAGGGTGGATGAGGCAAAAGACAGGGGTGACACCCTTGGGGGTGTGATAGAGGTTTCTGTATCGGGATTGCCGCCGGGATTGGGAAGCCCGTCCCAGTGGTACACAAGGCTCGATGCGAAGCTGGCATTCTCGATAATGAGCATACCCGCCATAAAAGGGGTTGAGATAGGCGATGGTTTCAGGCTCTCGGAGCGATTCGGTTCTGAAGCCCACGACGAGATATTTTTCGGTGAAAAAAAGGGTTTTTACAGAAAGACGAACCGTGCCGGCGGGATCGAGGGGGGTATGACCAATGGATCACATCTGGTTGTCAGGGCGGCCATGAAGCCGATCCCGACCCTGAGGAGTCCCCTGTCTTCGGTCGATATAGACACGAAAGAGGGAGTAGACGCATCAAGCGAGCGTTCCGATATATGTGCGGTACCCGCGGCATCCGTGGTGGCCGAGGCAATGGTTGCCTTGATTGTGGCGGGGGAATTCTTTGCTAAATTCGGGGGCGACACGAAAGAGGATATTCTAAAAAGCTTCAAATCATACATCGAAAGAATCAGGGATTTCTGATAATGAAGAGGAATCTAGTCCTCGTAGGCTTTATGGCAACGGGAAAGACGGAGGTCGGGAGGATCCTGGCTAAAAAGATGGAACGGGATTTTTTTGATGTGGACGACGATATCGTAAACACTACAGGCATGAGTATAGATAAGATCTTCGAGGACTTCGGTGAGGAATTTTTCAGGGACCTTGAATCAAACGTCATACAGAAAATATCAGATAAGACCAACCTCGTCATCGCGACCGGGGGCGGTTCCCTGCTGAGGGCGGAAAATGTCGAGAACCTAAAGAGGAGCGGAGTGCTCGTCTGCCTTTTCGCCCCACCCGAAGAGATATTGAGGAGGGTCGGTGACGAGCGACACCGCCCCCTTTTGAATGTAAAGGATAGGCTCACCACTATACGGGAGATGATGGAAAAAAGGAGCCCGTACTATAACCTTTCGGATATCATGGTCAATACCGAAGGCAAGAGCGCCCATGAGACGGCACAAGAGGTACTCGCCAAGTTTAAGGGATGTATGGAGAGATGGAGAAGATAACTGTCGACCTCGGTGAGAGGTCATACCCCGTATACATAGGTTTTGATATCTTGAGAGAGGCGGGAAACTTCATAGACACAAATCTCGTCTGTATCATCACAAATCCTGTGGTGGCGAATCTATATTCCGAGCCGCTTATATCGGGTATCGAGAAGGCAGGTGGAAAAACGTGCGAGATCCTCATCCCCGAGGGGGAGAAATCAAAAGACATCTCTCATGTTATGGACGTCTATGACTGCCTGATCGGGGCCGGGGCACAGCGCTCCACCCCGCTTATTGCCCTCGGTGGGGGCGTGGTGGGGGACATCGGCGGTTTTGTCGCGGCGACATACATGAGGGGCATCCCCTACATTCAGGTGCCGACGACCCTCCTTTCTCAGGTCGATTCCTCCGTGGGCGGAAAGACCGGAGTAAATCACCCTAGGGGCAAAAACCTCATAGGGGTCTTTTATCAGCCCAAGTTCGTTCTAATAGACATAAGTACGCTCTCTTCACTTCCCAATGAAGAGTTCCGCTCTGGGATATCTGAGGTCATAAAATATGGCGTGATATCGAGAAATAACCTGTTTGGTTATCTCGAAGAGAACAGGGAAAAGATCATCGCGAAAGACAAAGATTCCCTCCAACATATAGTCACAGAATCTATAAAGATCAAGGCCGACATCGTCTCGAGAGATGAAAGGGAGTCGGGACTTCGGAGTATCCTCAACTTCGGGCACACCCTGGGTCACGCAATAGAAAGTCTTTCGGGCTACGGGAGTCTGAGGCACGGTGAGGCCGTGGCCAAAGGGATGTCCGCCGCTACATTGATATCGGAAAAGATCGGAATGATAACAGAAGATGAGGGCAAAAGGATAAGGGAACTTTTGGAGAGCTACGGCTTTGATCTCACCCTCCCACCGTTTTCTGGAAGGCAATATATCGATGCTATTAATAATGATAAAAAGGCTCAAGGCTCCCAAATTAATTTTGTCTTGACAGAAGGCATAGGGTATGTTAGCTTGAAGAAAATGACGGCCACAGATATAGTTGAAATCATTGGATTTTAGAGGTATTCGTTGGTTGAGGAGGATAAAAAGGGCTTGGATGCTAACAAGCCGCTGACTCCGCCGGGGGCTGATAAACCGATCCAGCCTTTCGATCTGAGAGAGAGAACCGCTCCAATCGGCTTTACGGTTACCACCCCTGAGATGGAGAAATATCGGGATATGCTCTCGAAGAATCCATCATCGAGGGTTTTCGCCGCCCTATCGGAGTTGTACCGAAAGGGGGGAATGCTCGACGAGGCGATAAAATTGTGCCTTAACGGCATAAGTTATCATCCCAACTACATGAGCGGCAGGGTCGCCCTCGGAAGGGCATACTTTGACAAGGGAATGTATAAAGAAGCAAAGGAAGAGCTAGATAAGGTAGTATCAACGACCCCCGATAACATAGTGGCCAACAAGGTCCTCGGGGAAATCCATCTTTTAGAAAAAAGTTTAGTAAAGGCGAAAGAGTGTTTTGAGAGGGTGCAGAAAATCTCGCCCGACGACGAGGAGATCAAAGAGAAACTCAAGATCGTAGAGAGCGGGGGATATAAAACACCCGCTCCGAAAGAAGAGGAGCCCATCGAGGATGAATCCCCCGAGGCCGTTGAGGAGGAATCGGTTATCGAGGATGCCGAGATATTGGAGGAGACAGAAGAGAGCGAAGAGTCAGTCGAAGATGAGACGTCCGATATATTTGCCGAGGGTGAAGAGGAAGAGGCATTCGATGAAGACATCTTCGATGAGGACCT
>CAZDOD010000086.1:0-11721 GCA_964506935.1 uncultured Thermodesulfobacteriota bacterium
TAACAGGATGATTTCCTATTGAGAATATATAGTCTTTTCCATCTTTCATTATCATATAATAATTATCAATTGGATGAATATGCTCCTTATTTGAGGCAATAAAAGAATTTATAATTTTTTTAGAAGTCATGCTTTTTTTAAGTACTATAGTAATGATTTCAGCTATTTCTTCTGCGGTTAATTTCTCAATTTTTAATTCTTCATCTGCGACTAGCAATACCCATAGTCCCATTTCAAGAGGAGTTTTCATACTGTAAAAGTCAGGATAATCACTCTTGTCAATTTCCTTAAATTTTTCTACTATATCTTCTTTTACCATATTCTTTATTTATATTTCTTTAATTTATCTTCGACAAATTTTTTCCCAGTTTCTGTGAGTGTCCAAGCTTTTTTTTAACTATTTTAAAGAATTCCTTAATTTTGCCAAGATTCTATCATGAAAGTTGAAAAACATATAGCAAAAAAATAATTGTTTTTATTTTTTTTAGTAAATATCTTATAAATATCTCATGTATATATAACTTAGACTATTAAAATTTAGTAAAAAACAGTCTTTCTTGACTAAATTACCAAATTACGCTAACCTTATAATCCAAAGCTATACGAATTCACCCATGCAATTTGACTTTTCAAAAAAGGCCGCACTTGTGACCGGTGGCGCAGGCAGGATCGGGGGGGCGATATGCACGGCCCTTGCCGGGAGGGGTGCCGAGGTAATCGTCGGATACTCGTCCGGCGGTGATGCCGCCGAAAGGGTCGTCTCCGAGATAAAGGCGAAGGGTGGCAGCGCCTTTGCGGTGAAGGCCGACGTCTCAAACACCGACGAGGTCGAAGAGATGTTCGGGCGGATAAGGAAGGATCCGGGGCACCTCGAGATACTCGTAAACGCCCAATCTTTCGCCGCAAGTAAGCTCCTGTCATTTATGAGCGAGGACGACTGGGACAGTGTCATAAACACCAACCTCAAGGGCGTCTTCAACACCACTAAATCGGCGAGCCGGATAATGATCGGGCAAAATTACGGGAAGATAATAAACATCGTATCCCCAAGCGCAATCCTGGGTGGGGCGGGAGAGACCAACTACGCATCCGCAATGGGGGGCGTGATAAGCTTCACCAAATCGCTTGCGAGGGAGCTCGCGCGCTTCAATATCTCGGTGAACGCCGTATCGCCCGGACGCCTGGAGGGCGAGGAGACCAAAGACCTCTCCGAGGAGGCCGCGCGGGAACTCCTCGACGCCGTGCCCCTGGGGCGGTTCGGAAGAGCTTCCGAGGTCGCCGGGGCGGTGCTATTTCTCGCATCGGATATGTCAGACTATATAACCGGGCAGGTCATCTGTGTTGACGGCGGGCTGACGTAAGGCGGGCGGGCGCCCCTTTGCTTTGACGCAAAGGGGACGCGGCTTTCTCAATAGTCAATCAAGAAAAAAATGAACCTTTCTATCTAGTCGTATTCGAGCGTTTCACCCGGCCCGAGGAGGTGCAGCTCCGGCGGGAGGACCTGCCCGTCGATCGTGATTATCGTTACCCCCTTATACTTTTCGACAAGGAAAATGCTTTCGGTGCCGTCATCCCATTTCGTCTTTATGGTTGTCCCGTTAAAGGTGTAGGTCCCCCACACGGGGTCAAACGTAGCGACCCTGTCCCCGCCACCGACGAATGTCGACTCCACAAATTTCGCCTTGCCGTCCTGATAGAAGGAGAAAATGATGTTGGGCGCGTCGGCATAGAGCGGCCAATCGCCTAGGATGTCTTCCAACTTTGCCGCCCCTTTTTTCTCGGGAGCGGGGGCGACGTAATCGGTCTCGGACGGGATGAATACCCCTACATCGACACTGATATACTTTCCGAATACGTAGCCTAAGACGCTCTTATAGGCAATGTAGTACCAGTAGCCGGTGAAACCGTCGATCGAGTCGGTGGAGTTGGTGTGATACAAGACCTCGACCCTCGTTCCCTTGTCGAGGTTTGCCAGTATTTTCGCCTTGGTGTTTGGAAGATCGCGGATCCTCAGGCCGTCGCCCGCGATGGTTGCGTTTTCCGCGGCGATGGCAAAAATCGGAAGCATCAAGGCGAATATAAGGGTCAAAATAACAACAAGATTTCTTCTCATGTTTTTACCTCATTATTTAAGACTGATATAGTCCTCTCAATATCTCCAGATATTTCTCGAAATTAGAAAGTGACACGTCGGGCGGGACGTTGTGGTCGATGGATGGGATATATCCACCCCGCTCGAGCATAAAGGGGACTTTTTCGGTCACCTCCCTCCTGATCGATTCCTCGTCCGAAAACAGGGCCATCTTGTCTATCCCTCCCAATATGACGAGATCGGGAAATTTTTCCCTCACCTTCCTTACATCCATCCCGGCCTGAACCTCGAAGGGGAGCATCATGTTGACACCCACCTCCATAAACAGGGGGATAAGTAGCGACACGTCTCCGTCCGAGTCGACACAGAAGTTTCTGATGTCGGTGTCGGTCTTTACCGAATCGATGAGCTTCTTATAATATGGGCTCATGAATTCGCGAAACACTTTTGGTGAGATCATCGGGCCGTTCCTGTATGCCATATCCTCCCAGAAGAAAACGAAGTCCACCTTTGATTTTTCCCTGATCTTCTTTATCATGGCTTCGTTCATAAAGACCCAGTGTTTGGTGATTGTGTGGATGAGTGCGGGATCCCTTTTCAATGCGACAGATAGGGGGGAAAGCCCCATCAGGTGCCTCAGCGTCCCGAAGATTCCGCTCACTAGGGCGGCAGTAAACGTGTTGTCCCCTTCTGAATCCGCCATGCCTATCATGATGTCGAGCATTGTCGTGAACCGCTCGGGTGTCTCTGGGTCGAGGCGCCACTTCAGCCCCTCGAAATCAGACAGTGTCTTTACGGGGTGTTCGAGGTACTGCGGGATCACAGAATGCCCGTCGGCCGGGACTTTTACGATTTTCCCCCCGATGTCCCTCTTGATCCTGTAATTTTCGTCCTCTTCGATGATCTCCTCTTCAAATGTCGGCGAAAAACCAATCTCGTTGTCGGTGTTGGGTGCGATCGGAAGCCAGCTCAGCTTATCGAAGCCGAAGTGGGCCGGGGCGGTAAAGACGGAGTCTATGACCGTCTCGGGTAGGCCTTCGGCGTGCCACCTTGTGATCGTCTCTTCCCAGAAGCCCCAGGCGTCATACTGAATGGGCCTGTCGACCTTTTCAAATCTGCACGTAGCACCAAACCGCTCTCTGACGTTCATGGAAATCCTATAACGGAAAAAGATATTTTAGATTCGTTGGAGTTCTAAAAAGTATTATATATTGTTACTCCATGAGGTTTCAATTCAAACCTTTAGGCCGTTTCCATAATAAAAGAGTTAAATACCAGATACAAGTGGAAAAATCAAGAATCAAAAGAGATAAAAAAAGGGCGATCCGAAAATAATAAAGTTTGAAATATATAGTATGAAAAAAATTACAATACCTCCACCCTTATCAGGTTCGTCGTTCCGGCAATCCCCCCCGGCGACCCCGCCGTGATTACCACAGTGTCACCCTTTTTTACTAGGCCGGTCGATATCGCCTCGTCTTTCGCCGTCTTTATCACGTCGTCGAGGTTGTTTTTGAAGGCTGCGATGCGGGATACCACGCCGAAGGTTAGAGTGAGCCGCCTTACTGTATCTATGTTATCGGAGAGGGCGATGATCGGCTGCATGGGCCTGTATTGTGCCACTATCCTCGGTGTGATCCCCGACGAGGTCGGCGTGATTATGGCGGCGGCCCCGAGGTCCCTTGCGGTCGTGTATGCGGCGTGGCAGACGGCGCCGGTGATGTCATGCTCCTCATATCCTTCGACCTTGGCGTGCCAAACATCATTAAATAGTCCCTCCTCGGCGTGCTCCGCTATCCTCGCCATTGTCGATACGGTATTTATGGGATAATTTCCCAACGCCGTCTCCTCGGAAAGCATCAGACAATCGCTTCCGTCTATAACGGCGTTGGCGACGTCGGTGACTTCGGCCCTCGTCGGGCGGCTCTCTCTTATCATGCTCTCCAGCATCTGGGTCGCCACGATGACCGGTTTCCCAAGACTATTGGCGAGCACGATGAGCCTCTTTTGGACGAGCGGGACATCCTCAAACGGTGTCTCGACACCGAGGTCTCCCCTTGCGACAATGATGCCGTCCGAGACATCCAATATGGACTCGATATTTTTTATCGCCTCGGCCTTCTCGATCTTGGCGAGGACGGGGACATTTTTATTTTTTCCCTCGATGATTTTTTTCAGCTCTACTACATCGTCCGCCCTCCTCACAAATGACAGGGCGACCCAATCTATCCCGATATCGAGACCGAAGTAGAGGTCGCGGACGTCTTTTTCGGTAAGCGACGGCATCGAGAGGTCGGTGTCGGGGAGGTTCACCCCCTTTTTCGGCATGACCACGCCGCCGGAGATGACCTTTGTCGAGACGCTGTCTTTTGTAGCCTTTGTGACCTTAAGTTCAATAGCGCCGTCGCCTATAAATATTCTGTCCCCCTGTTTGGCCTCACGGGAAAGCTGGGGATAATTTATCGGGAGCCCGCTCCCGTCTCCCTCCCTTGTGGTAATCTTGACCTCGTCTCCGTCATTTAATGTAATACTCCCGCCGGGGAAATCCCCGACTCTGATCTTCGGGCCGGAGAGGTCGATGATCACCCCTATGGGCCTTTTTACTTCACCCTCGATCTTGCGTATCCTCTTTAGGACCTCATGATGTCCCCCCGGTGTCCCGTGTGAGAAGTTCAGCCTCGCGGCGTCCATCCCGGCCCTTGCAAGCCCGGCTATCTCTTTTTCGCCTTCGGTTGCGGGCCCTATGGTGCATAATATCTTTGTGCGCCTCAAGATATCTTCCCCTTTTTCGAATCATCCTTCTTTAACATTATGTAGGCGATCATTATCGCCCCGACGACGATCATTGGAGACGTGAGGAGCTGTCCCATGGTGAATGGGCCGAGGATGAGGCCGAGGTGCGGGTCGGGCTCACGGAAGAACTCGCATATGAAGCGAAAGAGGCCATAAAAGAAGATAAAAGACCACATCGGGATACCCCTTCGGACTTTCTTGATGTTCATAATAAACAATATCGCGAAGAGGAGAAGGCCCTCGAGTAAAGACTCGTAGAGCTGGGACGGATGTCTGCAGACATCCCCTCCGTGGGGGAAGACCATGCACCAAAAGGCGTCGGTTGCCCTGCCAAAGAGCTCGCCGTTGATGAAGTTTCCAATTCTCCCGAGGCCTATTCCTATCGGGGCCGAGGCGACGATGATGTCCGCGGCGTCGTAGAAGTGGACCTTCTTTTTCCAGCAGTAGTAGAGTGTTCCGATAAACACCCCGATAAGGCCGCCGTGAAACGACATCCCCCCCTCCCAGATGGCGAAGATCTTCAGGGGATTTAGAAAATAGTAGGCGGGTGCGTAGAAGAGGCAGTATCCTAGCCTCCCCCCCACGATTACACCGATCATGGCGTAGAACATGAAGTCCCAAAGGTCGTCGCCCAAAAGCTTCACCTTTTTTCGGGCTGCGAGGTACTTGATGACGAAGTAGGCGGCGATAAAACCTATGATGTACATAACTCCGTACCACCTGACCTCGAACTTCCATATCTTAAAGATCACCGGGCTCAAATCTGGATAGGGTATCAATTTTTTCCCTCTAAAAGTGTTTTCTAATAGCTAAATTACATCTCTATATTTCAAACCTTCATAGACAAAATTATCTAAGGCCCTTTTAGAAACCCCGCATATTGGGTGAGGGCGCCGGCCGCCCTGACCATACGCCCCGGGTCGGGGAAGACCGGTATCTTCGCCTCTTCAAAGGCGGCGTACCATTCATTGAACATCGAAAGCTCTCCACCCATAAAACACGCAAGCATCGGTTTTTCGGGATTTTCGTCCCTTATTTTAGACATCACCTGTGCGGCGTCGAAGTTGGACTCCGGGATGAGGGTGAATATCAAGAGTATTGTGTCTATCGATTCGTCCTTAGCGAGGGTACTCGTGATGACCTCGTATGCTTTTTTCGGGCCTACGTTTTCGATCGCAAACCACATGTCCACGGGATTTCCGACCCTCGCCCATACGGGGAAGACCTTTTTCATCTCCTCTTCGGCCTTCTTCGACAGGGGCGGCGTGACCAGCCCCGTCTCTCCCGAGTGGTCGGCAGCCAGGACACACCCGACCCCGGTTATCGAGACGACCCCGATCCTGTTGCCCTTCGGGAGCGGCACATATGAAAACGCCTTGAGGCAGTCGTAGAAGTGGTCGAAATCGGGGACACGCACGACCCCGGTCTTCGCAAATACCCCGTCGTATATTTCATCAATACCGGCGAGGCTTCCGGTGTGAGATGATATCGCCTTTTTACCCCTTTCGGTCCTCCCGGACTTGAGAGCCACGACCGGTTTCTTTTTTGTGACACCCTTCGCTATCTCGAGGAACCTCCTTCCGTCTTTTACACCCTCGAAGTATAGCCCGACGACGTCCGTCTCGGGGTCGCGCCCCAGAAATTCGAGGACGTCCCCCTCGTCTATATCCGACTTGTTTCCGAGGCATGCCACCTTCGCGATGGCGAAGTTCTGGGAGGAAGTTATCCACCTGAAAAAGCCGCTGGCGAACATTCCGGTCTGGCCGAAGAACGAGACCCTTCCGGGGCTCGGTTTATCGAGAGTCGTGATCGATGTGGCGAATCCGTTTTTGACGTTTATCGTGCCGATGCTGTTTGGCCCCATGATCCTTACACCGTACTTTCGGGCGATCTGGGTGATCTCGCCCTCAAGGCCCCTCCCCACGTCCTCTCCGGAGTCGGAAAAGCCCGCCGTTGATATGATTATCCCGCCTATCCCTTTTCTGCCGCACTCGTCTATGGCATTTGGGACGAGCTCGCGCGGAATGACTATCATGGCAAGCTCGACATCATCGGGGACCGATAGCACCGAATCGTAGACGTCGAGCCCCAGGATCTTTTCGCCCTTGGGATTTATCGGGTAGATCTTTCCGCCGTAACCGAATTCAAATAAGTTTTGGATTACGATGTTTCCTCCCTTGTTCGGATTTTCGGAGGCGCCTATTATGGCGATGCTCTTTGGATTGAAGAAGATATCTACAGGTTTCAAGGTTGCTCCTGATCTATTAGAAAATACAGCTTCAACTGTCTATGAGAACAAAGAATATCTCCCATCCCCGTCCACCATCTACCGTAATGCCCGAAATATCTTCAGGGCCGTTTCTGATTGCCTTCGTCGATAAGGCGGTCGATCTCGTCGGCCACATCCCTTGCAGACCTCCCGTCGGAAAATGTAAGGTCGCTGTAAGACGCCAAGAATTCATCCTTAATCCTTCTGGCGTCTTTTAGCCTTCCCGTATACACGTATCCCAATGCGAGATAATATTTCGCCGCCGCGTGATAGCCCCTGATGTCACTGACATAGGGGGATGTGATATTATCCATAGAGAGATCCTCGAGGTCTTTGAGGAAGGCGAGGGATATCTCTATTAGTGCTTCATACTCGCCGGCATTTTTGAGATTTTTAAGGCCATTTAGCTCGATGTCGCAATATTCTATTAGCTCGTCTCTCGTAAAGATCCTCGTTATTCCCCTCTTATTCGATTGAAGATTCAAGAATTGGCCGAAGACCCATCCGGTCTTCCCCCTGTAGCTTACGTGGTACCAAAAGTCTCTAAAGTTCCCGACATTCGACGGGCTCTCGCCCCTACCTATCACATCCACGACTACCCCTTGATTTAAGGCCGCGACCTTTCCCGAGTCCCCGTCGGCGACGGGATGCATTATCACCCTCGATCCGAGGACCTCGGCCCTCCTCTCTATCCCGAAAAGGGGAGTCGAGACCATAAAAACTATAATAAGTGAAAAGGCGATTTTGGCTTTCATCTCTAATTTCCTTTTTTCTTTTTAGATATTTTCCCGCGGTATTCGATCTCGCCGTACCGATGCTCGATCTCGGAAAATAGGATTGTCCCGCCGACGGCGTTGAGCGGAAGGACAATAAAGTTTACTATCGGCACAAGGAGGAAGATAAAGACCCCGGCCCCGAATCCTATCATTGAGGAGAAGTGTTTGATTATAAACTTCCTCTTTTCACGAAAAGGGATCCTTCTCCTGCCGAGTGGGTGGTCAACAAAATCGAAGGCAAGAAACAGGAGCGTCACTACTCCAAAGATTGCCCCGTAGATCACGGTGCCCACTGCCGGGATGAGGTTTAAAAGAAGGAGCGGGATCATCAACGAGAGATAGAGAAAAATCCTTTTTATCTCCCCTATTATTGCAAGCCAGATGTCGAGGGCGAGGAGCCTCACGGAAAAATCCTCTTTGTGGGGATTTTCTCTGAGCATAGACTCGACCTCCTGCGAGAGGAGCTCGTTGAAGGGAACGCAGATAATCCCGGCGATGATGTAAAAGAAGACTGCGGCGACAAGTGATACGGCGAGAACGACGAAAACCACCGCGATCCAAAACAGGATCGCCCAGTACCACGCCTTTTCGTCCGGTATCCACCTGTCGATGAGCCCGATCAGATATCGTGAGCCGAAGATATATATTGTTAAAATGAGGATGATATTTATAATGATGGGAAAGATGGCAAATTTGATTAATCTCGGATTTTTAATGATGAAGATAAAGCCCCGAAGCGGTGCAGTGAGTCCCATTACGCCCCTTACGATGAAATTTTGCTTTTTCCCCCTATTTTCCATCAAAAATCTCTCTTTTAGACCACGAAGACGAGGCGGATGTCCATGACGTTGGTCTTCGTCGGCCCGGTTATTATAAGGTCGCCAAGGGCTTCAAAAAAAGTATATGAGTCGTTTTCGGCAAGGTAGTTTTCGGCGTCGAGCCCGATCTCTTCGGCACGATCGATCGTATCATGGGCGGCAAACGCCCCGGCCGCATCGGTGGGGCCGTCTGTCCCGTCACTCCCGCAAAAGAGGCCGTAGACACCATCCATCCCCTTTGCGTCTATGGCGAAGTGGAGAGCGAAGTGGGTGTTCCGACCCCCCCTACCGGAGCCTTTCACACAAACGGTGCTCTCCCCCCCCGATATGATGCAGGCGGGGGGTTTTGTCGGCCTTTTTGCCTTTACTATCTCCATCGCAATGTCTCTGTGAAAGCGGGAGAGATTTTTTGTGTCGCCGGTAAAGGACGAGGAGAGGACGAGGGCGTTGAATCCCTCGTCGTTTGCCCTCTCCTGGGCGGCGGAAAGCGCCATCTTTGCGTCCCCGACGACAACGTTTTTTACTTTATCGAAGATCTGATCCCCCTTTTTTGGCGTTTCGGGAATTTTTCCTTCGGATCCGAGCGAGAGGCGGTCGATCACCGATTTGGGAATATCGCTTGTGAGATCATATCTCTCTATTACCGTGACGGCGTCTACAAAAGTGGTCGGATCCGGGGCGGTAGGGCCCGAGGCGATCGTAGAGATATCGTCACCCACGACGTCAGACAAAATAAGCGAGATGACCCTCGCCGGGTATGTGGCGGACGAGAGGTTTCCCCCCTTTACATTAGAGAGGTGTTTCCTCACCGAGTTTATCTCATAGATGTCGGCACCTGAAGTAGTCAGGCTTTGATTTACCGCCTTGACGTCCGAGAGTGATATCCCATCCGCGGGGGCGACAAGAAGCGAAGAGCCACCGCCAGAGATCAGTATAAGGACGATGTCCCGATCCTGTGCCCCCCCTGCGATGTCGAGTATCTTTTGGGTACCCCTCACTCCGTTTTCATCGGGTATGGGGTGGCCGGCCTCGAATACCTCGATAAGTTTAAGGCTCCCTCCGTGACCGTATTTCGTTACAATCGCCCCTTTGGAGATCTTGTCACCGAAAAAATCTTCTGCGGCCTCGGCCATTGGGAATGCGGCCTTTCCGAGACCGACGACGAAAAGCCTACCACCCGATCTGAAATCGACTTTCATGCCCCGAAGCGCCTCGGTCGTCACCCTTTTCGGGTCAACCCTCTGAATCGCATCTTTGAAGATATCGATGGCTTTTGCTTTTATCTTCTCCCTCATAAGAGCGGTGTTTTTAAAAAAAGTGTTTCTGTCAAAAATACTTGATTTTTAAAGGGAAAACCAATATAATTTTCTAATTCTTACACAAAAGATGGACGAAATCAATATTTTTATAATAAGCCAACTTTAGCAAATCAAATATTTTAGATTTAAAACTAAACCAGAGAAGTATTTATACCAATGAAGATTACCTGTCCACACTGCAAACTCGAAGGGAAGATCAGCGAGGAGAAGCTCAAGGCCTCATCGGGAAAATTGAGGTGTCCGCGCTGCAAGAAAGCCTTTTCGCATGAGACAGTCGTCTATGTAGACGCCAAACCTAGCTCGATTTCCATAGATTCTACTGGAGTCTTGGGAGATGTTCGAGATGATGAGACCGCAGAATCGGGTGGATATGACCTCGATATCGACCTTGGCGACCTCGGCGAGCTCGGCGAGATGGGTGAAGAAGATTCCCTGGATCCCTCCCTGAGTGAAGACCTGGGGGGGTCGATTCTGGAAGAACCGAAAAGCCCTCTGGATGATCTCGAAGCCCCCAGTTTCGGAGAGCCTCTGGGCCCCCTATCAGAAGAGACAATAAGATCCCATGAGGACGATATCCTCGGGCCTATTGACGAGATCGATAAAGTAATTATCGGCGAGGAACCTATAAAGGCGAAAAAGGCCAAGAAAATTAAGAAAGAGATTGGGACGGGATATATTATACTCCTTGTAATCGCTCTGATTTGGGGGGCCACCTATTTCGGGTGGACATATATATACAAGCCTTACACCGAGGAAAGTTTATTTTTGGAGGATTCAAAGGCCCTTTATGAGGAATACCATAAAATTAATGTTTATCTTGAAGTCGGAATCCCGGACCCTATCTTTACCGTTAATGTGGCGGAGATGGCATATCCCTATGATGTCTACAGCGAAAAGTATAGAGTGAGTCATTCAAAAGACCCACTCTATGTATCCCTCATAGTCACGGGGAGGCTTTTTTTGACGACCAAGGCCCTTCTCGAGAGAGAGATGTCTCCAGAGGCATATTTGGGAGTCGAGTGGGGGAGAGAATTTCCGGATATGACTAAGGAACAATACAGGAAAGAACTCATCGCCGCAATGTCGCTCTGCCTCGAACAGATGGGAAAGAATTTCAAGCTCTCAAGGGCGATGCTGGATTTAGGAAGAGACATGAGCCTCGCCGGCTTGTTATGGAATCCGAAAAGGAATAAATTCGCCCCGGAACTTAAAAATGCCAACAGGGATTTCTTGACTATAGACGCAACCTTGCCCGTCCTCAAAGAGACGATCAAGGACACAAAAAAGTCGATAAGCGACCTACCGTAAAATGGACATGCGAAGGTTTTTTATGTTTAAAAAGACCGTTGGATCTATAGCCGCTCTTCTGGTTTTTATACCCGTATTTATAAATCTCGATTCGGTGTCGGCGTCTGAGTATGAAGATATGGTCCTCATACCGGCCGGCGAATTTGAGATGGGGAGCAACGCCGGAGATCCCGACGAGAGACCGAGGCACATAGTTTATCTCGATGCCTTCTTCATAGACAAGTTCGAGGTAACGAACGCCGATTTTACCCTCTTCCTTAACGATGAGGGAAATAAAAAAGAGGATGGTGCCAGCTGGATATTCATCGACAGTGACTACTGCAGGATAAGGAAGACAGACGGCCAT
>CAZDOD010000087.1:0-11656 GCA_964506935.1 uncultured Thermodesulfobacteriota bacterium
CCCGCAACGATCTCAGAGGCGCTGGCGCTTCCACCGTTGACCAGTACCACCATGGGCATGTCGGGAAGCGTGCCTTCAAGATGTGCCGAAAATACCACATCGCCTGCCGGATCCCTTCCCTTTACAGAGACTATCACTCCCTCATCCAAGAATACGTCTGAAACCTCGACAGCCTTCGACAGAAGGCCTCCGGGGTCGTTCCGCAAATCCAGAATAATCCCCTTCATATCGCCACCTGTCTTATCGACTATCTTATCAAGGTCATCTCGGAGGTCAGATGCCGTCCTCTCCTGAAATTCCGTGATGCGTATATACACAACGTTATCATCATAGATTTCATATTTCACGCTCTCGATCTTTATGACATCCCGGACGATCGTGAAATTCTTCGGTTTTTTCCATCCCTCCCTCATGATCGCTATCGTGACCTTGGTCCCCTTTTTGCCGCGGAGTTTGCTAACCGCTTCATAAAGCGTGATCCCCTCGGTCGACTCACCGTCTATCTCGACGATCTTATCGCCCTCTTTGAGGCCCGCTTCCCATCCGGGGGTGTCCTCTATAGGAGATATGATTGTAAGCTGATCATTGACGATGCTGATCACGATACCCAGACCACCGAAGCTCCCCCTCGTCTCAACCTGAAACTCCTTGAACTCCTCTGGCGTCAGAAAGGCGCTGTGTTCATCGAGGGTCTTTAGCATCCCTCTGATGGCACCGTAGATTATCTGTTGGGTGTCGACCTCCTCGACATAATTTTCCTTGATCAAGTTCAAGGCGTCGGTAAAGAGTTCCAGTTCCTTGTAGATGTTGTCGGAAGAGGCCAGAACCTTATCCAATCCCTTCCCGACCGAAACCCCGACCAAAAAGATCAGGGTGAAAAGTATGACAAACTTTAACTTCCATGCATTCTTTGTCATATATCCTCCTTTTTCTTCTTCCTCCCTTTGAAACCACAAAAAAGCAACTTCGAAAGGAGGTCTAGATAGCTTTGTGGAGAAAAATCTCCACTCACGTTATTTTCAATGACATTTTTTAAAAACTCAATCTTTGGCCAACCATGTCTCCGGGTCGGTCGTATTTCCATGGTGCCTGATCTCAAAATATAGACACGGTCCTTTGAGGGAGCCTGAGTCTCCCACCGTTCCTATCACCTCCTTGGCGACGACTTTATCCCCCACCTCTTTGAATATTTCTCTTGCGTGGGCGTATATCGTATAATAACTGTCGCCGTGATCAACAATAATCATATTGCCGTAGCCCTGAAAATAATCTACGTAGATCACCTCTCCCGCGAAAACCGCAAAAAACTTCGTCCCCTCCGGCGCCTTGATCTCAATACCCTTGTTGAATATCGGGTTCTTATACTTGGGGTCCTCCCCTTTGCCGTATTTCGTAATGACGCTTCCCGCCGTCGGATATGGGAGCTTCCCCTTGAGGGCAAAAAAAGCCCCGCTGGCGGGAGGGGATGTGTGCCCCGTTGTCTTCTCCCTCTCTATCCTCTCTCTCTCCTCCCTCTCTTTTATGAGCTTTTCGATAAGGGCCGTGAGCCTCCCTTTTGCCTCCTCGAGCTCACCCAGTGCCGCCTCGTATGACGACCTTTTACCCTTCACATCGTCTAGGTACTTTTTCCGCTTGACCTTTTCCTTTTCTATCTGAAGCTTTTTTCTGGCAACACCCTCTTTTAACAGCGAAAGCTCGCTCTTTTTCTTTTTCAGTTCACCGAGATTATTTGAAAGCGCCGAAACGTTCGTCTTGTAAGATATAAAGAGTTCCCTATCCGACTCTATTATAACGGACAGATATTTCCCCCTCCTCTTGATATCGGAATAGTTCTCTGCAGAAAATAGGACGGGGGCATACCCCGCCCCCCCCAGCTTATAGAGTGCCACAAGCCTCTTTTCTATCAAAATGCTCATATCTTCAATCATTACCTCGAGCTCTTTTATCTTTGCATCGAGGGCCTTTATTTCGGAGTCGGTATTATCTATCTCATAGATTAATATCTTAAGTTCCTTCTCATTATCTCCCAATTGGAGATCAATACCGGAGAGTTCGCCGAGGATCGTTTTTTCTGCCTTCTTCGTCTCCTCTATCTTCCTCTTTTCCTCGTCGATCTTCTTCTTAATCCCGCTCAGCTCATTCTGCTTGTCCTTGATCTCCTGCGAAAGAACAAAGGAAGGGAAAAACGAGAAAAACAGTGCAAATAATACGGCAACCCTTATGGCTCTTCGCATTAGCTATACCTTAAGCATCCTCCCCAGAGAGATGAGACTCCCGAAGATCCCGAGGCCGACTCCTCCCGCTATGATGTATGCCAAGACCAGAGGATCAAAAAACTTTATCTCGATGGCGCCGAAAAAAAGGCCCATTTCCTGATAGTAGTTTTCCATAAATACCCTGAATAAGCCGTAGAGTGCGCCCACCGCAATCACTGATCCCAAAAGACCCTGAATCATACCTTCTATGATCAGCGGTATCTTGACAAAGAGGTTTGTCGCCCCCACGAGCTTCATTATCTCTATTTCCTCTTTCCTCGCATAGATAACCAATTTTATCGTGTTCGCTATAATCGCTATTACCGCCATCGACAGCACAGCCCCAATTACCACCCCACCCACCTTTACGAACTTTATCAGCTCGTAGAACCTAGTGAGCCACTCCTGTGCATATACCACGTCATCGACGCCGTTTAGCCTCTCAATCTTTTTTGCCACGAGGGCCACGTCCTCCGGCGTCCTGAACCTCTCTTTGAGCATAACCTCAAATGAAGCCGGAAGCGGATTATCCGAAAGCCCCTCCAGGACATCCCCCTGACCGCTGAAGGTCTCCCTGAGATACTGAAGGGCCTCCTCCCTCGAAACGTAATCAACGCCCTCCACCTCTTTAATATCACCGATGTCCTTCAGCAATCCGTCTTTTGCCTCGTCCGAAAGGAAGTCAGCGAGATAAGCGGTTATGTGGACATCCTCTCCGAAGCTTGTCAGTATATCGTTGAGATTGATATACAGGAGTAGATATGCCGAAAAGACAAAGAGGGCTATAGATATCGTCACCACCGAAAGGAAGCTGACCAAAGGGTAGGCCCTGATATTTGAAAAGGCCTTTCTGATGAAGTAAGAAAGCCTGATTATGATCATTCAGTTTTTTCCTCTGTTCGGGGAGACCCTGATCTCAGATCTTAATGACTCCTCTTTCGGTCCTGCCTACTATTATATCTCTTTTTTTATGAGAACTCTACATATCTCCTAAAAAAGCCGCATCTTTTAGACACTTTCAGAGGGCAAAATGGATGTCAGTCGGTAATTTTTCGCATTTTTCGACTTCCGAAACAGATACTTTAAAGTGCTCTAAATAAAGAAATGCCAAAGATAAGGAGGCATTTTTTAAGAGGAGATCCTTCCCCGATTCAGAGACACCACCCTCTTATGAAACCGTTCCACGATATCCTTATTGTGGGTTGCCATTACTACGGTGGCCCCCCTTTTGTGTATGTAGTCCAAGAGCTTTATAATATCGAGGGTCAACTCCGAATCGAGGTTTCCCGTGGGCTCGTCGGCGAGGAGAATCGGAGGCTCGTTGACTACAGACCTCGCTATTGCGACCCTCTGCTGCTCTCCTCCGGAAAGTTCGAGCGGATAGGAATCAAACTTGCCTTCAAGTCCCACAAACTTGAGCACTCTTTTGACCCTCCTCTTTATCTCCCTTCTCGGCATACCCAATACCTCAAGGGGAAAGGAGACATTATCACCGACGGTCAGCGTGTTCAATAGCTTGAAGTCCTGAAATACAACTCCCACGGCCCTGCGGAGATGGGGCACTTTCCTCTTTTTTAGCGTCCCCACATTAACCCCGTTTATCAGGACTTGACCTTTGGTGGCTTTCTCAGCCAAATACAGGAGCCTTAGAAGAGTGGTCTTCCCCGCCCCGCTCGGGCCGGTTATGAAGAGGAACTCCCCCTCAGAGATCTTGAGGTTGATGTCCGAAAGGGCGTCCTGTCCGGTCCCGTAGCTCTTATATACGTGATACAGATTTATCATATCGTCCAAACAGACACCTCCTCCCCTCCGCCCGATAAAAAAAAATCATTATCCGAAGATTTTTTAAAAACTTCTCCGGAAATGATTTTTCGCCCCCTCATTAATCCTCAGAGCCTGAATCCTCCGCCGCCAGATAATCCAAAATGACCTCATCGAGGGACTTTTCGGAAATCACACTCTCCCCAAAGACCATCTCCTTACCTTCGGGGACGCCCTCCACACCGGGTTTCTCCTTTACCTCATCGAAAACGCCGTTTTTCAGATCGAGGAGCATCATCTTATGTTGCTCCTTCATGATCTCTTTTACTACCTCTTCCATCTTATCCGATTTTACGATGTCGGAGTAGCTGGTGCGCTTTGATGCCAAAATAGTTCCACCCCTGTAAAGGAGCGTGGTGACTACGGGATTTTCGGTGCCACTGTCCTCAGTCTGTATGTGGTAAAGCACATCCTTGTATCGGATATTGTGATTAAATCCCGGTATCATGATACTCAGTCCCTCACAAGGATAAGAGGATTATCCCCAAATTCCGAAAAACGATGCTCCCAGGCACTAAATATTTACATACTATTTTTATAGCAAACCGTAAAAACATTTGCAAGCTATTTTATTCAAACAGGGTTTTCTGCCGATCCCTTTTGGCTCTCTTGAAATGTTCATAGGCAACCCTCGTCGCTATTCTCCCCCTCGATGTCCTGTCGAGATAACCCTCCTGTATCAGATACGGCTCATAGAGATCTTCGATTGTATCCTTCTCTTCACTTATGGCGGCAGAAAGCGTTTCTATACCAACCGGTCCCCCGTCGAATTTATCTATTATGGTGAGGAGTAGTTTCCTGTCCATCTCGTCGAATCCCGCCTCATCGACATTTAACATGGTAAGGGCATCCTTGGCTACCACTCCTGTGATAACGCCCTCGGCCTTGACCTCGGCGTAATCCCTGACCCTCCTAAGGAGTCGATTCGCCACCCTTGGGGTTCCCCTCGACCGGGAGGCTATCTCCCA
The DNA here is from genome assembly GCA_964506935.1 of uncultured Thermodesulfobacteriota bacterium. Classification (GTDB taxonomy): domain Bacteria; phylum Desulfobacterota; class Zymogenia; order Zymogenales; family Zymogenaceae; genus CAZDOD01. The sequence goes on from CAZDOD010000087.1 coordinate 5,045, forward strand.
CGCCCCGTCGGACTCGATTTTGATCCCCAAGATCCTAGCCGATCGCACACATATCTTGACGAGGTCGTCACTCGTGTAATAGTCGAGGCGGGCGACCACGCCGAACCTGTCCCTAAGGGGCGATGTGATCAGGCCTGCCCTCGTTGTGGCCCCCACAAGCGTGAAGTGTTTGAGTCCCAACTTTATGCTCCTCGCACTCGGCCCCTGCCCTATGATGAGATCGAGCTGGAAGTCCTCCATCGCGGGATAGAGGATCTCCTCGACAACAGGGCTCAGCCTGTGGATCTCGTCTATGAAGAGGATTTCGTTATTCTCTATATTTGTGAGGATTGCAGCTAGATCGCCCGGACGCTCTATGACGGGGCCAGAGGTCGCCTTGATCCCCACACCCAGTTCGCCCGATATGACGTAGGCGAGGGTGGTTTTGCCCAACCCCGGAGGGCCGTAAAGTAACACGTGGTCCAGCGCCTCGCCCCGCTTCTTTGCGGCCTCTATGAATATCTCGAGATTCTCCTTGAGCTTTGCCTGACCGACAAATTCGCCGAACTTCTTCGGCCTCAGACCCTCTTCATACTTCAGATCGTCATCGTCAGGCGTCGGACTGCTTATGCGAACATCCATATTTTACGTCATACCCTTTCCGAGAATTTTTAGGGAGCCTTTCAATATCTCACCGATATCCTTTTCGCCTGATGTCATTGCCTCCCTTACCGCCTTTTCGGCGGTACTCCTCGTGTAACCCAGATTTACAAGGGCATCGATAATATCAGATACGACGAGACCGTCTCTGTCGGTCTTAGAGATCCCCTCCTTTTTTGCCCTCTTTTCAAACTTCTCTCTAAGGTCCATCGGGATCCTCTCGGCGGCCTTCTTACCGACGCCGGGAATAGATCTCAGCCTTATTGTATCCCCCTGAAGGACCGCATTCTTTAACTCGGCCGGAGAGATACCCGAAAGGATCGCCGTTGCGATCTTCGTCCCTATCCCCGAAACTCCAATCAGGTCAACAAATAACTCCCTCTCCTCCTCGGTCAAAAAACCGTAGAGGCTGATCTCGTTCTCCCTTACGTGTGTATATATCAAAAGGTTAACGGTCTCGGAGTCGTCCGGAAGCATATAGTAGGTCGAGAGGGGCAGAAACACATGATAACCGACCCCCCCCACGTCGACCACGACCGAATTTAGCGATTTCTTGATTATCTTCCCTGAGAGCGAGGCTATCATAAGCCCTCCAGGGTCTTTGTAGATCCAAATGTGTGAATATGACAGAGCGCCACCGCCAGGGCGTCGCACATATGATTTCCGCTATCGTCCGAGAGGCAAAATAGCCTCTTTATCATCGCCTCGACCTGCCCCTTTTCCGCGCCGCCGTATCCCGTCGCCGCCGACTTTACCTCCCTCGGTGAGTATTCATAGATGGGTATCTTGGCCCTCGCCGATGCCAGAAAGATAATACCGCGGGCATGTCCAAGCTTTATTACGCTCATTGCGTTTTTTGCATAGAAAAGCCCCTCGGCCGCCACGGCGTCGGGTGAAGTTTTACCAATCACATCCTCTATACGTCTGAAAATCAGATCCAGCTTTTCAGCCATCGTGAGGCCGAGGTCGGGCTTTATCTCGCCCGCCGTTATAACCGATGGCGATTTATCACCACTTACCACACCGTAACCGGTTACGGTTATCCCTGGATCTACTCCTAAGACCCTCACCTTATATATCCATACCCTCCATAATCTCCTCGGGGATATCGAAGTTTGCGTAGACCTTCTGGATGTCGTCATTATCCTCCAAGGCATCCATGAGTTTGAGCATCTTCTCCGCCTCCTTCCCCTGAAGGGGGACGGTGTTCTTCGGGAGCATCGTGACGTCCGAGGTGATTATTTTAAATCCACCCTTCTGAATCGCCTCTCTGACCGCATCGAAATCTTGGGGCTCGGTCGTTATCTCAAAGGTGCTTCCCTCCTCCTTGACATCCGTGGCACCTGCTTCGAGGGCGACATTTAAGATCATATCCTCATTTATACCTTCCCCGTCGATCGAGATTACCCCAAATTTCTCGAATAGCCAGCCCACACACCCCGACTCCCCGAGGTTTCCCGCATTCTTCGAGAAGATGTATCTTACATCGGCCACGGTGCGGTTCTTGTTGTCGGTCAGGCCCTCAAGCATGACCGCCACGCCCCCCGGTCCGTATCCCTCATATATGACCTCCTCAAAGCTCATTGCATCCTGACCCCCCGCGCCCTTCTTTATCGCCCTCTCAATGTTGTCTTTGGGCATATTGGCCGCCTTCGCGGCCGCTATGGCCGTCCTGAGCCTCGGGTTTGTCTCGGGGTCGGAGTCGCCGATTCTCGCCGATACGGTGATCTCACGGATGAGTTTTGTGAATATCTTCCCACGCTTGACGTCAACGATACCCTTCTTATGCCTTATGCTGTGCCACTTTGAATGGCCGGACATCTAATATCTCCTTATCTCTAATTATTTTTTTGATTTTTCCCATTTCGCTACTTCGATAATCTTAACACAAAAAATGCCTTTTTCAATACAATATTTTAGGTAAGGATAAAATAGAAAAGTGAAAAGATGCCAAATGAAAATTTAAGAACTAATATAAAAAAGAGCCGTCTAGACCCTACTAATATCTCTATATAAAGCTGTTTCTCTTCTCTCAAGTAGACATTCTAAATTCGCCTTAAATAACAATGTAATTGTAGTTGATGACTTAAAAAGAGGTTTGATTATTTATCTGGTTTGGAGATTGGATTTGGATATTTGATCATAGTATTTTTATCTAAAGACAAATATTTACCAGATAAAAATAGGCGATTTCCCACATTTATCAAGAAGGGCAAGTTTTTCAATCGGTTTTTTTGATCCTATCCGATACGAACTACAGAACCGTTAAATATTCTTTCCGGAAAGGCGACACTCCAGACGGCACCGCATTTTAGGCATTCGTAAAAGAGTTCACCGCCGGCTATTTCATCAGACCGATCTTTATACCATGACGGCCTTTTGATATGACGAAGCTTGCCGGACTCGACTGCGAAATCTACCTCTTTTTGTTTTTTTCCGAAATCATCATGGCCAGAAAAGGAAACAAATCCAGAGAATCGGGAACACACAGGACAAGGTTTGAGCTTGTCCAGGATTTCCCTAATGTCCCGTCTCTCGCAGTATTTTAGCCTCAAATACTCGCCCCTTGAAGTCAGATCGGTAATCTCCTGATTGTGATCTTCCGCCCATTGAACGAGTTTCCCCCTAGAAATATTTCCCCTCAGAAATTTTTCCAGAATCTTTGTAATTTCACTTTTTATATCGCTCATTTCCCAAATCAAATAAATACTGTACCTAGATATTTTCGGCCAAGTTAATAAAACCAATCACCCTCAATCGCCGAGTGGAAAGACAGGATCACCCTTCATCGAAAAAAGCTTCAGGACATCTTCTTCATATCTAATAAATATAAAACTGGTCATGCCTGATGTCACCTCACTCTCCGAAGAATCCGTCCTAAAAGCGGCCTTTCTCCAGCTTGCATCCACAAATATTCTTTCTTCTTCGTCCACCCAGACCCTCTCCGGAACTATATCAATACTGACACTATCGAATCGATCGAAGTCCTCCAATAAGGCTTCTTCGAGATCCTGATAACCCTCGAGATATTTCGGGGAGACAAGTTTCATGAACTCAGTTGTGTCCCGTGTGTCGTAGGCATCAGACAATCCGGTGAGGGCTTCTTTGGCAAGATCGAAGGCCGAGTCCTCAAGGTGTTTGTCTTTTACCGTACTAGAAGTAAGAGTCGCGCAGCCGAAAGCGATCATCGAGGTAAAAACCGAAGTTACAAAAAAAATGGCTATCTTTTTCATCTAACCTCCAAATAAATATTTTACTATATCGCTGTGAATTCAATGACAGATTCTATCTTCTATTCTCTAAAAAAATGCCCCTCCTCTTTCAAGGCAGGGGCATTTTCCCTTTTTCATTTTCACCACATCTAGCCGGCGGGGGCGACCATGACTATCTCCACTCTCCTGTTTCTCTGCTTGTTGTATCCCGTATCGTTCGGGACTAGTGGCCTGTCTTCACCGTATCCGTAGGCGGTAATACGTCTCGGGTCCACACCGTAGGATATGAGGGCGTTCCTCACGGCGTTGGCCCTCCTTTCCGAGAGACTCTGGTTGTATTCCCTTGTTCCGTCACTGTCTGTATGTCCCTCTATGATTATCGAGGTAGCAGGGTCGCTATTGAGGACTCCTGCAACCCTCTGGAGCTCGGCGTATGCGCCCGGAAGCAACTCTGAACTGTCATATGCGAATAGGACGTCATTGGGGAAATATGTGGTCAGCCTGTTTCCACTCCTCGATGTCTCATAGCCCATGCTCTTGAATTTCTGCTCTTGTTTATCGAAGGCGTATCCGATGGCTCCCCCTATAAGCAAACCACTTGCGGCACCGATAGCTGCCCCTTCACCGACGTGGCCGGTTGTTGACCCTATGGCGGCGCCGAGCCCGGCACCCACAACGGTACCTAAAATGGCTCCGGTTGCAGTATTGCTGAGCCCCCCCTCGGGGGTACAGCTCACAACCGAAAAAAGCACCATCGCCAAAAGGGCAACAAAAACGAAAAAGTTTCTTTTCTTACTATCTATTCCAATCATGATCTTTTCCTCCTTTTTTTACCCATATTAAAAAACTATTGCCCCCAATAGCCGGGGGACATATTACTTCTTTTTTGTTCCTGATAATAATCTCCTGAATAGACGGGCGGAGTTTCACGGGGAGGAACGTAATAGGGATCGCTTGAATTCCCATAATAGTATTCATCCTGATAACCGTAGGGCGAGGGATTCTGATAGTATGGGTCATTTCCATAGTTAGGATTATATCCTTGCCGGTAGTAGGGGTCGTTGTAGCTTTGATTCTTATTATTATTATTCTCTATCGCATATCCTATTGTTCCCCCGACGATAGAACCCGCCAGGGCCCCGATCCCCGCTCCTTCGCCTACATGTCCCGTTGCAGATCCAATCGCAGCACCTATGCCAGCACCGTAAAGCGCCCCCAACAGGGTGCCGCCTTCCGTAGAAGTTAATCCAGTATTTAATCCCGTTCCGTAATAACATCCAACAAGGAGAAGTAGACAAAGTCCGATGATCGTTACCCTATATCTTTTTACTTCTTTTTTTCCCATCTCTCTACTCCCTAAAGAGTTATTCTTATCCTTCCTGCCTTTCTCCTATTTTACACCAATATTATAATGAAATCAATACCCTATAAATATGACCTAGGTCACATTAAAGATTGATATTATTGGTGCATATACAAAACAATACGTTTTGTGAACCTAGAGCGAGATACAGTATAACCAACCCTGGTCTGTGCCGATAAAGGCCCTACCGAAGTAGATGGTCGGCTTCATCCTCACCCCCCCCTCCAAGCCGCCCACCCAGATCAATCTCCCGCTCTCGGAAGAGATGCAGAGCACCCTTCCCTCATAATCCGAAGTCACGAGAAATTTGCCTCCAAGGGCCATTCTCTCCACCGAGGCATATCCCGTATCCACCTCCCAGAGTGTCTTTTTTGTGTTGACGTCATATAACGAGACCCTAGAGTAACCACCTTGATCGCCGCCCAGCGTGGCGAGGTGGCCGCTTACGAAATAGAGGCCTCCGGCGGCATAGAGTCTATTCCTCATCAAGATCGGATTGGGGCCTGCCTCCATTGCGTTCAATCCTATCGAGGTGAGATACCTCCTCCAAGAGTTGTAGTTGGTATCCCCCGTTTTCGGTTGATAGGGTATCAAATATTCGTCCCTGAAGAGGTATATCATACGATTATATACAATTGGCGCCGAAAAATAGATCAGGTCTCTATACCCCTCTTCCTTTTCTTTCCCCGTAAGCTTCTTCGACCACTCCCTCTGGCCGCTTTCTATATTAAATGCATGGAGATAAGAGAGGGTCCTGACATACAGCTTTTCGCCGTCGGTGGAAGGTGAAAATTTGAGTATCACCTTAAATCCTTTCAGACGACTCTCCCACAATATCCGCCTCTGTTCGAGGTCGAAGGCATAGACGTATGACTCTCCCCATTCGTCGCAAAAGCCGAAGTATGCCTTCCCCCTGGCCACCAGAGGGACCCCTGCCGTCCCATCTTTCTTTTCGAATATCCTTTCGGTGGTGGAAAGGTCGTATATGCGATTGGTCCTGAGAGAAGCCGATTCTCCGGGTGTGAGGATAAGGCCTTTGACATCTGTATTATCGAGGCCTGAAAAGGAGAAGTAATAAAGATCGGAGCCTGCCATCCTGTTTGAGAAATCAATCCCGTCGGCAAGCGTCCCGTCGGTCGTGCTGAAGGCGTAGAGATATCCGCCGGACTCCGTCACGACGTATCGGTCAACGACACATACGGGATTTAAGACGCCCTCCGAAAGCCTCCTACGCCAAATGACATCCGGCGACCTCAAACGTTCTTCTTTTTTGACTTGAAGACTCTTCAGCATCCTTTGCTCCTCCGCCCCCCAATCATCGTCCCCTCGGTTTTGTAACATCCCTTTAGATGAAACCTCCCCGCCGGCACACCCCCCTACTAAAAAATGGCTTATGAT
>CAZDOD010000088.1:0-1917 GCA_964506935.1 uncultured Thermodesulfobacteriota bacterium
CTTTCGGAGATAAACGTCACACCCCTCGTCGACGTCATGCTCGTACTCCTGATAATCTTCATGGTGACCGCCCCGATGCTCCATGAGGGCCTCGATGTGGACCTCCCCGAGGTCAAGGGCGAGGTCATCGCTGAAGAATCCTCCTATGTCACTGTAAGCATCAATAGGAGCGGCCATATCTATCTCGACACCGAAGAGGTCCCCTTGGGTGAGCTCGTCATAGAGATGGAAAAGATAAAGCAGCTCTGGCCGACCAAAGGCGTCCTATTGAAGGCCGACAAAAGCGTCCCCTACGGGATCGTCGTCGAGGTTATGGCGAAGCTGAGGGTGGCGGGCATCGAGAATCTCGGAATGGTGACGGAACCTATCTCCCTGGAGGAGTAATGCGTCGTCAAGGGATCATATCCGAGATAGACAGGCCCAAGGGCGGGGTCTATCTGACCATCGTCATATCGGCACTCGTTCATGTCGCCCTCTTTTGTCTCCTCGGCTTTTTCGCCCTAAACAAAAATGACATCACGTTCTATTCCCCACCCTACTCCGTGAGCCTCGTCCCGGGCGTGGGCGGAGGTGTCGGGGGTGAGGGGGGCGAGGAATTTGTCGAAGAGTATATAAAGAAGTCAGAGCCCGTTTCGGTCGGCGGCACCGAGATCATAAAGACGCCCTCAGAAGAAAAAAATAGCAAGAAGGAAGAAACAAAGAAGGAGGAGAAAGAAGTAACGAAAGAGGAAGTAAAGAAGGAGACCACTAAAGACCTCGAGTCGGTCATCGAAAGCATCAGGAAAAAGGTGGAATTGGATGAGGAAAAAAAGAGGAAGGAAGAAAAAGAGCATGAGCTTTTGACTAAGGAGAAGCTCAAGGAAGATGTAGCCAAAACATCCCCCGCCGGGGGAGGAGCGACAACAGGCGGTGGGAGCCCCTCCGGCACGAGGTCACCCCTTCCCGGAAGTCCGGGTGGGGGAAGCCCGTACGGATCCGATAATGTCTACTCATCCGGCGGGAGCGGGATGGGCGTTTCGGACATGGAATTTCAGGACTACTACAACAAGGTCTGGAAGAGGATAAAATCGATGTGGGCCGTGCCCGAGGATCTCCTCGATAAAGATCTCGAAACCGTCCTGGGGATTAGGATATCAAGGGACGGAAAGATCCTCGACGTGTGGATGGAGAGTGCCTCCGGAGACAGCTATTTCGATGATACGGCCGAAAGGGCGGTTAAAAAATCGGATCCGCTGCCGCCCCTGCCCGAAAAATACTCTGGGAGGACTTTAGATATGGGTATCAGGTTTCATTCAAAGAAGTTTTAAAAAATGAAGAAATACAAATTTATCGCTTTATCGCTTTTTTTAGTCTTAATCTTCTCGATTTCGATGGGCGACCTCGCCCCCGCGAAGGTCTATATCGATATCAACGCCCCCGGCTTCAGGAGGTTTCCGGTCGCCGTCCCCGATTTTATCGATCTCGCCGGTAGGGGGAGATCGGAAGACATCAGTCGGGAGGCGAGAGAAATATTGACTGATGACCTCTTCATGGCGGGAATCTTTGAGGTCTTGAGTCCATCCCTCTATACCCCGAATCCCGATATGGCAAAAGACCTTTCCAAAACAAACTACTCAACATGGAGGAACCTCGGGGCCGAGGCGGTAATCAAGGGGGGATATACCATCTCGGGCGACCAATTGGCTATCGAGATTCGTCTCTTTGATACGATAAACAACAGGTTCATCTTCGGAAGGAGATACACGGGATCAAGAGATGATCTGTCCCGCATGATTCATAAATTCTCAGACGACCTGATGGTGGAATTCACGGGGGAGAGGGGCATATTTCAGTCGATGATAGCCTTCGTCACCGACCTACACGGCAAAAAAGAGATATACATCACCGACCGATGTCTTGGCGCGGATTCGACATACG
>CAZDOD010000088.1:1927-11635 GCA_964506935.1 uncultured Thermodesulfobacteriota bacterium
CGCCTCACCAATAACAAGGCCATAGACCTATCCCCGTCGTGGTCTCCCGATGGGAGCAGGGTCGTCTACTGCTCCTTCAAAGAGAGGCGACCGAAAATCTTCACAATAAATATTAAGACCTTTGCGGATTTTCTGGTTGCGGGATTTGAGGGGATAAATATCAGCCCTGCATACAGCCCGAGGGGCGGCACCATCGCCTTTACATCAAGCAAGGACTACGACCCCAATCTCTACCTCATAGGCGAGGGTGGCGGCGGGCTGAAAAGGCTCACCAACGGGCCAAACATCGATGTCTCTCCAAGCTGGTCTCCCGACGGCTCAATGATAGCCTTCACATCGAACCGCGGGGGAGGTCCCCAGATATATATCATGAACGTTGCCACCGGAAAATCGAGGCGGTTAACATTTAAGGGATCATACAACACATCCCCCGACTGGTCTCCGCAAGGCAACAACATAGCTTATGTCGGATCCGCCGGGGGGAGGTTTGAGGTCTACATCATCAATGTCGACGGCACGGGCCTAACAAGGCTCACGAGCGGCGGGGGCGACAATGAGGACCCATCATGGTCTCCCGACGGGAGATTCATCACATTTTCATCGACCCGTGACGGCCGCGGGAGGATATATTGGATGCGTGCCGACGGGTCGGACCAGACAAAAATAACCGGGACCGGAGGGAACGACTCCTCGCCGTCATGGTCACCGAGGGTGAATTTCTGAGATCATCGACATTTTTGGCTCGAAAAAAGGGTTGATGGGAAAAGAAATTTCGGATATATTACTATATATATTACTACAATATTAATTGGGGGTTTTAGAATGATAAGATACTTAAGGTATATATTTTTGGCGGCACTTATCGTCTCGCTCGCCTTTTGGGGTATGTCATGTGCCACCTCCGCAAAAAAGGATCTGGGCAAAGGGACTTCCGATATCGGCCCCGGCCGCGGGATCGAGGGGATAGAAATCCCGGGCGAGGGACTCGATGGGACGCTTTATGGCCTCGAAGATATCCATTTCGAGTTTGACAAGTCTTCTTTGACCGCCGAGGCGCAGAGCATCCTGAAAAACAGCGCGGCATGGCTAAAGAATAATTCGACCGTGATCGTCGAAATAGAGGGGCACTGCGACGAGCGGGGGACGATTGAGTACAACCTCGCACTCGGAGACAAGAGGGCAAGGAGCGCCAAGGATTTCCTCGTAAACCTCGGCATAAGCTCGTCTCGCATGACGACCATAAGCTACGGCGAAGAGATGCCCCTTGACCCGAGCCACAACGAAGGAGCGTGGGCGAAGAACAGGAGGGCACACTTTACAATCATCGCCAAATAAGGGCTTACATAAAGAATCCTATTTTGTGTGAGTTTTCCGATCGGTCGGGTTTTTATGCCTGACGTCACAGGGTCGAGAGAAGTTATCACGGGGAAATGATAAGGCCTGGGTAGCAAAAAGGGATATCAAGAGCCAAATCTGGCGATAGCCCAGAGCAGATAAATAGTAACAGAGAAGATAATTCCTTGGCCCCACAACCTGTCAGTGGGGTCAAATTTTATTAATACAAAAAATATGATCGACCTCTCTAAAATCAAAGGGCAAAAAAAGGCCCTTGGGATACTTACGGGGACACTCAACTCCGAGAGGGTGCCCCACGCCATGATATTTTCCGGGCCCGATGGGGTCGGAAAGAGGATGACGGCAAAGCTATTCGCCTCGGCCCTCGTATGTCAGGACGGCAAAATCGTCCCGTGCCAAAAATGCGAGCCATGCCGAAAGATAGAAAGCGACACCTTCCCCGATGTTATCTCTGTGGGGATACAAGAGGGGAGATCGAAGATACTCATCGATCAGGTCAGGGAATTGGGCAAGATACTGGCGTATCGCCCATTCTCGGGCGATGTGAGGACGATTATTATTGACCCGGCAGACGAGATGACAAGGTCCGCATCGGCTGCGATCTTAAAAATGCTCGAAGAGCCTCCGAGCGGGGCGCATTTTGTCCTGATCACATCAAAGGCATCGAAACTCGAACCGACGATCATATCGAGGTGTCAGAAGGTGAGGTTCTCGCCATTGTCTTCCGATGTCATATCCGAGATAATCGGAGGCGGAAAGGACACACAGGGGGTCTCAGAGCTCTGTCGTGGGAGCATGGCCCTGGCGAAGGCGTTTCTCACAGGCGGCCTCCTCGCCGCCAGGGAAAAGCTGATCGGCGTCCTTTCAGTGATGAATATAAACGACCCGGCACATATAGAGTCTCTATTGCACGAGATTTCTAAATTTAAAGTTGAAATTTTCGATATTATCGATATACTTAGGGGTTGGTATCGAGACCTAATCGTCTACAGAGAGACGAAAGACGAAAGGAATATCATCAACCGTGACCTATTAAACCAATTTGGGGGCGCATGGTCTGAGACGAGATCGGAGTCTTTGATCTCGTGTGCGGATGCACTCGAAGATATCGGCAATGACTTTTCTCTTGTTTCGGGATTGAATCCGAGGATCGCCCTCACGTCTCTATTTATAAGACTTACGGAGCTGAAATATAATATATGAACAGGATAGTTGGGATAAAATTTCGCGGTGGGGGAAAGATCTACTATTTCGACTCGGAGGGCTTTGAACTCTCCCAAAAAGAGAGGGTTATAGTCGAGACCGAGAAGGGGCTTTCAGTGGGGATAGTTGCAGTCCCCCCGAAGGAGGTCGAAGAGCTCCCTTTCGACACACCCCTAAAACATGTAATACGGATTGCCACCGCCGAAGACAAGGAAAAGGAAGAGGAGAACAGAAAGAAAGAGGCCGAGGCCAAAGAATACTGCCAGGAGTGTATAAAGAAACACAGTCTCGATATGCACCTCGTCGATATCGAACACCTCTTTGACGGAAGCAAGATAGTCTTCTACTTCACGGCAGATGAGAGGGTAGACTTCAGGTCACTCGTAAGGGATCTGGCCTCCCGCTATAGAACCCGAATCGAGATGCGACAGATAGGCATCAGAAACAAGGCCAAGTTAGTGGGTGGTGTCGGTTCATGCGGGAGAGAGATCTGCTGTGTCACGTTTCTCAAAAACTTCGAGCCGGTATCGGTAAAGATGGCAAAAGATCAAAACATCTCACTAAATCCATCGAAGATCTCGGGAGTATGCGGAAGGCTCATGTGCTGTCTTAAATTTGAACACGATATATATCTCAACCTCAAAAACGAAATGCCGAAGATCGGAAAGAAGGTCTCAACAGATAAGGGAAAGGGAAGGATCGTCCGCCAAAACGTCCTCTCCTCAAAGGTCACCGTCGAGCTCGAAGACGGGACGGAGATCGAAATACCCGTACGTTCACTTTCGGAAGGCGATAAAAAAATATAACATATCTTTTTTGAGATAGTGAGGATCAGTCAGTATGGCAGATGGGGTAAAGGGGGGGGATGGTTCAAAGGAAAATAGGTACTACGTTACCACTCCGATCTACTATGTCAATGCGGCGCCCCATATAGGACACGCCTACACAACGATCGTGGCGGACGTCCTCTCCCGTTACCACAAACTCTTGGGCTACGACTCGTTTTTTATGACGGGTACCGACGAACACGGCGACAAGGTGATGAGGGCCGCGAAGGCCGGCGGGAAGACGCCGAAGGAGTACGCCGACGAGATCAGTGGCCTCTTCAGGGCGCTGTGGCCCGTTTTGATGATAGATAACGATTACTTTATCAGGACGACAGACCCAAATCACATAAAGACCGTTCAATCGATCCTGAAAAAGGTCTACGACAAGGGAGATATCTATTTTGACAGCTACGGCGGGCTCTACTGCACGGGGTGCGAGCGCTTTTACACCGACCGCGAGCTCGTCGATGGCAAGTGCCCCGACCACGAGGTCGAGCCTGAGTTCATCGAGGAGGAAAACTATTTCTTCAAGATGAGCAAATATCAGGATTGGCTCATCGACCATATAGACAAAAATCCCGATTTCATAAGGCCCGAACGTTACAAAAACGAGGTCCTGTCATTTCTGAAGGAGCCGCTCGAAGACCTTTGTATCTCCCGTCCGAAGTCGCGTCTCGACTGGGGGATAGAGCTTCCGTTCGACGACAAATATGTCTGTTACGTGTGGTTTGACGCATTGATAAACTACCTCACGGGAATAGGTTATCCCGACGGGCCTAATTTTAAGAAATACTGGCCGGTCTGTCAGCACCTCGTCGCGAAGGATATCCTAAAACCCCACGGCATCTATTGGCCCACTATGTTAAAATCCGCTGGCATAGAGCCCTACCAAAACCTCAACGTCCACGGCTACTGGAACGTTGAGGAGTCGAAGATGAGTAAATCTTTGGGAAACATCGTAAATCCCATGTCGCTCAAAGACAAGTATGGACTCGACGCCTTCCGTTATTTTCTGATGAGGGATATGGTCTTCGGGCTTGACTCCTCGTTCAGCGAAGAGGGGCTGGTCTCGAGGCTCAACGCCGATCTTGCAAACGACCTCGGTAACCTCGTGAGCAGGAGCCTCACCATGGCGGCGAACTATTTTAACGGTGAGGTGCCTGAATCAACAGAGGTCCCCGGCCCAAAAGACGATGAGCTTATCTCGACGGCGCTTGCGACCACGGGTGAATACCAAAAGTCCATGGACGACCTCGCCTTCCACAAGGCCCTGATGGCGGTCTGGGAGCTTATATCTCTCACCAACAGGTACATCGTCGAGAACGAGCCATGGGAGCTCGTAAAGGAAAAAGGGAATCTCCCAAGATTGGGTCGCGTGATCTACAACATCCTCGAGAGCATGAGGTTTATCGGGACGATGTTGATACCTTTTATCCCGGCAACGGCCCAGGAGATACTTTCGAGGATTGGGGTTATCGGCGATGTAACGAACCAGAAGCTCTACGGTCTCTCGGCGTGGGGCGGGATATCACCGAAATCTAAAGTCATCGTCTCAACCCCCCTATTCCCGAGGGTCGACCTTAAAAAGGCTATCACAAGGGACGAGGCCAAACCGAGAGACGAAGAGAAAAAAGGGAAAGAAATGGAACTTATAACTATTGATGATTTTAAGAAGATCGAACTCAGGGTCGGGCTCGTAAAGGTGGCCGAGGCAATCGAGGGTGCCGATAAACTTTTAAAGCTCACCGTCGACATCGGAGAAGAGCGGACGATCGTCGCGGGGATAGCGAAAGACTATTCCCCCGAAGACCTTGTGGGAAAGCAGATCGTAGTCGTATCGAACCTGAAGCCCGCAAAGTTAAAAGGTATTGAATCAGAGGGAATGCTCCTTGCCGTGGAAGATAAGGATGGGCTCGCCCTAATCTCTCCCGACAAAAAGGTCCAACCCGGACGGAAGATATCCTAAATGCTGATCGACACCCACGCCCATCTCGACTTCCCCGACTTCGATAAAGACCGCGAAATCGTCATAAGGCGCGCATTCGACGAGGGGCTTTCCGCCATCATAACGGTCGGATTCGACCTGAATTCGTCAAAAAAGGCCATCGATATCACTGAGACCTACGAAAATATCTACGCTATTATCGGTGTCCACCCCCACGAGGCCAAGATGGTGACAAAGACGACACTTGATGAGATAAAGAAGCTCTCACAAAATAAAAAGGTCGTCGGCATTGGGGAGACCGGCCTCGATTTTTACCGCAACCTCTCGCCCAAGGATAGACAGGTGAGGGTTTTTTCCGATTTTCTTCATCTCTCGGGCGAAACGGGGATCCCCGTGGTGATCCACGATCGCGACGCCAACCGCGAGGTCATAGAAACCCTGAAATCACACGAGGGGGCTTTCACGCCCGGCGTCATACACTGTTTTTCGGGCGACTGGAATCACGCAAAGACGTGTATGGACATGGGTTTTATGATCTCGATATCGGGTGTCGTGACGTTTCCGAAGGCACGCACCCTTCACGAAGTCGTAAAAAAACTGCCGAGAGACAGGATCCTATTTGAGACCGACGCACCCTTTTTGACCCCCGTGCCCTACCGGGGAAAGAGAAATGAGCCGGCATATGTAAGATACACTGCGACGGAATCCGCAAATATCAGGGGCGAGGAGCCTGAAGAACTAATGGATGCTGCGGCCAAGAATTCAATGAGGATTTTTGGAATAGCCGATCTTTGAGAGGGCTTTGGGAAAATGCCCCCCGAAACCTTTTTTCCCCCCACTTTTCGACATGAAATAGGCTTTTGTTTACTTAGATTGGATCACTCACCGGGTGGCACTGACAAGCGACGCTTGTCAGTGTAGAGATAAATAGACTCACCTCCCCTTTTCCATCTCACTCTTTGCGAGGAGTGCCGCACCGATCGCTCCCGCCAGTTGCGACAGCTCCGATACGTGGATCTTTTTGCCGAGGTTTTTCTCAAGCGCCCTCACAACCCCGATGTTCTTTGCCACACCCCCCGTTAAGACGACGTCCTCTACAACATCGACCCTCCTCGCCATAGAGGCTACGCGGCTCGTTATTGCGTCGTGGATGCCACTGATGATATCCTCTTTCGGAAGGCCCCTTGCTATCTGGGAGATGACCTCCGACTCGGCGAAGACCGTGCACATGCTCGATATCTTAGCCGGGGAATCTGATGTGAGGGACAGCTTGCCGAAGGAGTCTAGGTCTACCTCGAGGGCATGGGCCATCACCTCGAGAAACCTCCCCGTCCCTGCGGCGCATTTTTCGTTCATGACGAAGTCCTTGACCCTGCCTGTTTCATCAATCGACATGGCCTTTGAGTCCTGGCCCCCGATGTCTATGACCGTCCTCGCGCCCGGAAACAAGAAATTCGCTCCCTTTGCGTGACAGGTTATCTCGGTAATCTGCTTTCCCGCGAAGGGAACGTTTACCCTGCCGTAGCCGGTCGAGACCACATAAGATATATCTTCGATCGCAAGACCCGTCTCCTTTAGGCATTCCCCCATGACCTTCTTGGATGTCTCGGCGCTGTTGTAGCCCGCGGGGATAACTTTATGGCATATTATCTCTCCGTCGCTTACGATTACCGTCTTTGCAGTAAGCGAGCCCAGGTCAACTCCTGCAAAATACATCAAAAACCTCGCTTATTCCTAAATGTAAAAGTTTATTCCGATTTACGCCTCCTGTCAACAATTTTGACAACATAGACCGTAAGGTGATATAATATTAAAAAAAAGTGAGATGATCGTTATGAAAAAAAGAATATCCTTTTTTCTGATTTTTGCTGTTATCCTGATTTCCCTCGCCTCCTGCGCCTCGCTTCAAAATTGGGGAACCACAGATCCTCCTATCGTAAGGGTCGAGGTATTAAATTTCATCGCCCACACGGGCATCGGGATAACCACGGCCGTCTACTTCTCGGTCATCAACGTCACCGACGAGGAGCTTACCGATTTGACCCTCGAGCTTTCATTAAATCCGACAGGCGGCGTTGACGTCCCCTTCACCAGCATGGTCATCGAAAAAATTCCTCCCCGCGGGAGCTGGAAGCCCCCCGAGACCTTTAAGGTCAGGGGAAGGAAACCGGGGATGAACTCGGTCTACTTTATAGTCAAAAAGGACGGGCAAATCCTCGCCAGGGACTACGTCCTCGTCGAGGTGCCCCCCGATGACAACTACCCCTGGTATAGATAGAGGGGAGAGTGCCGCCCTTTTTTTGAGTCAGCCTTCTAGGGATCAGGGCCAATAAAACCGAGGATATAGAGATTGATATAGACGTCTGCATAGGTCTATATTGCCTTTCTCGAGCAAAATTCTACACATAAACCTGTCTATTCAGTCGGACTATTTTTTATTGATTTTACAGAAACCTGTGATAATCTATAGCGTATCAAAAAGGTAGAATATTAGGTTTATAATATAGTATCTATCAAAAAGGTATTCCCCGTGAATCTCCCGCTTTTAAGCACAAAATGGGACAGACGCTTTTCAACGGGTGGCGCTTATATTATTAAAGAGCCGTCACCCTTATTGGTTGAGAACATCTCGATCTTTCCCGCGGGGAGGGCACTGGACATCGCCACCGGGAACGGGAGGAACGCCGTGTTCCTCGCGGAGCGGGGATTTAAGGTCGATGCGGTCGACAATTCGAGGGTGGGGCTTTTATTGGCAAAAGACCTGATGAAGGAAAAGAACGTAAGGGTAAACATCATCTTTGCAGACCTAGAACACTATGTAATCAAGCCCGAAAGATACGATCTAATTGTTAATTTCTACTATCTCAATCGGGTACTCTTTCCCGATATGACGGCCGGGCTCAAATCCGGGGGATATCTCGTCTTTGAATCATTGACGACAGACGACGCCGGATTTTCGGAGGCAAAGAACCCGGACTACTACCTTGAACCAAACGAACTTTCTGAGATGGTCTCTGCGAATGATATCCGAATTTTATTTTACACGGAGACCGAGGTCTCATTGGGCAACACGATGAGAAACGTCGCCCAGGTCATAGCACAAAAGAAAGATTAAAAGGAGGTTTTTTGTCCACCGCCATCCTCACAGTAGGAAACGAGATACTTACGGGCCACATCCTCGACACGAATTCTCACTGGCTCTCTCAGAGACTCTTCTTCCTCGGCGAGGAATTAAAAAACCTCATAGTCACAGCCGACGATGAAAAAGAGGTAATAAGGTGGATCGACGAGTTTTCAGGGAGCGTCGATTACCTCTTCGTATGCGGCGGGCTGGGCTCAACCCCTGACGACATCACGATGGCGGCCGTCGCCAAGGCAACGGGAAAAGACCTCGTCGTCTCAAAGAAGGCACTAAAACATATGGAGGTTCTTTCTGACTACCTCCTCGAGAGGGGGTTCATCAAGGCGAAGATGGAGGTAAATGACGCTATACTCAAGATGGCAACGGTGATAAAAGGGGGAAATGTGCTGGAGAACAAGGCGGGGTTTTGCCCCGGTGTCACCTTTACACACAAAGGTTCTCGCATCTTCGTCCTCCCCGGAGTCCCGCAGGAGCTGAAAACGATATTCACCTCAGAGATTGAGGGGGTCTATATAAAGCCCCGTGACAAGAAATTCATCGATGAGATCGTCCTGTCTCAGGTCGAGGCGAGGATCGCACACCTCCTAAAGAAGTTAAACGAGGACTTCCCCGGAGTCTCCGTGGGTTCCTATCCGACATACGGGGCGAAGACACTTGTGATCAGAGCGATGGGTGCAGATGAAAACACCGTAAAGAAGGTTCTTTCGGAGATCAAGGAGTATTCAGATTCACTGCCGGAGCTTTGAAATTTTTTTATATACAAATCATAAATAATTTTAAAATAACGGTCTTCTATTTCAATTAAGGGAAAATATTAAAAACTTTTGGGAAAATCAGATGGAAATCAAACACACATTCCTCTTTCAGGAAGGCTGTTGGGAGGCGGAGGGCTGTTACTTTGACAAGGACGGAAAAAAGGTCCCGTTTGTCGGCGAATCAAAAATCACCCACACCAAAGAGCTCTGGATTAATGACGGCCTTATGAAGATCCTCAGCGGAGAGGGGGCCGAATTCAAAAACAGCTACGAGTTCGAGCCGGTAAAAAAGGGAGAAGACTTCTCGACGTGGAAATCTTACAATCCCGCCCTTGGCATACTGGTCGGAAAACTCGTCGTCGTAGATGATGCACTCCTTACGAATTTCACTACGGAGTCGGGCGAATATGAGGGCTTTGAATATCTCCAGAAGGTGAGCGATGACCATTACATAAACAGGGGTGTCTTATATATGGGGAG
>CAZDOD010000089.1:0-11509 GCA_964506935.1 uncultured Thermodesulfobacteriota bacterium
CTCTGCGCGCTTTGCGTGGCGCTGATTTACGACAGTAGCGACTACCTTCCCGCCGTACTCGTGCGCAGCCTTTACGATCCAGTCACCTTTTCCAAGCGAAAAATTTATGACCGGAACTTTCTCTTCGAGAGCGACCACGGCGTTCTGCGCCGCACCGGGAAAAAGCAGTGTGGCATTCATCCCGAAGGGCTTGTCGGTCAGCTTTTTGACCTCCCTTATTGCCTTTCTCGTCTGGTCGGGATCGAGGGGGCCGGTCGCCAGGATTCCGAGACCGCCGGCATTGGAAACGGCGGCAACCATCTTCGGAACGCTAACCCAGCTCATACCTGAAAGCACAATAGGATATTTTATTCCAAAGGCCTCGGTAATACGTGTTTTCATAAGGAGTCTCCTTTTCTATTTTTCCGATACTACATCAGGTTAATAGATCAAACCATCATCGACATAAACAAAATATAACTACTTTTTTATTTTGAATAATACAAAACGAAGATGGGATTGTCAATTAAGATATGATGGGGTGGAGTCGATTTTTTTGTTAGTATATACGACATAAATGAAACGATATATGGATTTGAAAAATGTGTAAAAACTTGCATTTGAAACGTAACTTTGCTAATCTGTTTTCATCTTTATCTGATATCCAGAAAAATTGTCCTATCTTATAGAACGAGTTCTTAATATGGTAATTACACAAGTGCTAAAACTGTAGCTATTTTTTGATTTGAATGGGTAATTGAATTGAAGATACTGTTGGCATATTTTTCCGCGACGGGAAATACCGAGAAGATGGCCGAAGTGATAAATAGGCAATTTATCGAACTCGGCGCCGATGTTTATATGTTTGACATCACTTCCTATTCGGACAGGCAGAAAAAGATCGACCTTCGAGGTTATCAGGCCTTTATCTTCGGTATGCCGATCCACTCCGTAAGGGCACCTAGGATAATCAGAAACTGGTTTGAGACCCTTGACGGCCAGGGTAAAAAGTGCTCTACATTTTTTACCTACGGCGGGTTTGGGGTCCACCCGGCCCATTATTCTACTAGGGAGATCCTCGAGAAGCAAGGCTTCGTACTCGTCTCGTCGGCCGAGTTTTTGGGAAAGCACACATTTAATCTCGGCGGCTGGTCGGCGTTAAAAGAAAGGCCCGACGACTCCGACTTCGACCTCGCCAGAGAATACGCAAAAAGGACATATAAGAGGTTTTCCGGTGAAGACGGCGGTGTGATGGGAAAATTAGAGAAAACGGATTACACGGAAAAACAACTTGAAGATTTTGAAAATTTCCGCTTTATGGCGGTCTCACAGCTCCCCACGAGGGGGGGAGAGGGCTGCAGCATGTGCATGAAATGCGAGGAGCTTTGCCCAACGCAGGCGATGGATGCAATGAAGGGTGAGGCCGACAGGGAAAAATGCATCGTGTGCCTGAGATGTGTTTACGTCTGCCCCGAAAAGGCCTTGAAAATAAACGACACTAGTGCCCTGTGGCCCATCAAGCTCCAGATGGAGGGCGAGACGGAAGAGACCTTGAGGGACAAGAAAAGCAAGATATATTTTTAGTATCTAAACTTTGTGATAAGAGTTATATACTGAAGGCGCCTTTCTCTATGAATAAAAAGGCCAAAATAGCAATTTTATTCTCCTTATCGATCCTGCTTCTCGTCACCCTTATCTACAATATATTCTATGATGTCGCCCTTGTAATATTTCTTTTCCTCTTCGCATATGGGACGGGGGCGTTTTTCAGATTAAAGGGCGTAAATCTCATCGATAGATATTTTCTTCAAACCGCCCTCGGTCTGGGTGTCATCGGATTTTTTGTCTGGCTTACGACCTTGGGAAACTTTCACACGAAATCTATCTTTCTTTTGCCTTCCATTGTCGTGATCGCTTTAAAACACAGGTCGATTGTAGCCGCCGGAAAAAATATCGCAAGATACATCTCGGCATATTCAAAGAGAGACGTTTACCTATTTCCACTTTTGATTTTCGTGTTCACATTCTTCCTTATCGTTTCGTCTTTTCCAATAAATCAATTAAACTTTGATAGTCTTGCAAAGCACATAGCCATACCGATACAGATCATGGTAAAGACGAACTGGGATTACAACGTCATCGAGTCCATCACCTTTGGCGATTCCGCCCTCCTCCCACACATGTTTTCGCTCTATCTCCTTACACTCGGCGCGACGAAGGGAGTCGTGATTTTTGTCACGTGCATCTCTTTTCTGTCGCTCATTCTGATGATAAGGATCGCGGCAAAGATAAACCGCTCGCAATTCGTATCTCTTTCAATCGCCCTGCTGTATCTGACGACCCCCCTGTTCTATCTCCTGTCGACGATACTCTATGTCGATATCCTGCCGCTCTTCTTTGTCTATGCGGTGATTCTGGTTTTGATAAATTTCAAAAGCGAGGCGATCACAAAAAACCTTTTCGCCGTAGCATTCATCATGGGCACATCGGTCTTCTGCAAGCAGACCTCTTTGATATATATGGTTCCACTGGCTTTTTACATCATGGTCGTCTTGGTTCAAAGATATTTTAGTAAGGAGATTTCGCTACCGGGGATTTTGAAGATCGTTTCGGGATCTATATTCTTAGGGCTGGTCGTTTTCCTGCCGTGCCTTCTAATCGTCTGGATAAAGACGAAAAATCCGCTCTTTCCCTATATGAACGATATTTTTAATAGCCTATACGTCCCGAACGAGATATTCTTGGATCCGTTCACAAACAAGCTCGGCCTGACGATAAGCTCAATCTTTTCGATGATCTATCATACATCGAAAAATATCGAGCTCTCAGACGGCGGGCTCGGAAACTATCTCATCCTCTTTATCTTCACGCCCCTTTCTTTGTTTTTCAAGGACAAGAGGTGGAGGCTTTTCTTTCTGCTTTTATTCATAATATCCGGATATTTTCTGATAACGCTCTTTGTCTATAACATCCGCTACATGATTATCGCCCTCGCCATTGCAATAGTCCCGATCTCGATCTTTATTGAAAATGTCACGGGACTCTTCAAAAATATATCTCTAAAGACGACGGCAAGGTTTCTTGTAATCTCCCTTCTCATTTTTCCGAGCCTCTTCTATATTTTTCTCTCAAATGAGCCCAAGATGTTTCAGCCCGGGATGTTTATCCCTGACGGGAGCTTCGTGGAAAATCCTAACGAATCGGTCCTCAAATATATTGATGAAAAGGATACCCTCGTGCTTTCGCTCAACGATGTCTTTCGCGGGACATTTACGGGATCGTTTTACAGCGTGAGCAGATACAGCATGCTTTTGTCGTCGAAATTGAGGGATGGAGTGATCGGGCCGGTTGACTTCGTAAAGAACTTTGATTATGTCCTACTCGACAAGCGGAAGCCCTTTATAAACTACACAAGAGATGTAATGATAAACCCATACGCGAACGAGGTGGCCGGAGCGCTCGAATTGTATAAAGAATCCGACAGCCATATCCTCTATAGGGTCAGGAGGGATTCAGAGCTTATTTCGTCTGAAGAATTCGAGACGCCGTTGATAGTTAGCGGAAAGGCACCGAGAAAAATCGATTTTTCATCTGGTTTCTTGGAGTATCTCGCGGAAATCGATGCGGCGCCGATGGGGGGTGAAGATGAGATTCGGGCAATTTTTTGGGTTGAGTGGTATGATGAGAATGGTCGATTGATCGATACAAAAAAAATCCCGTTTAGGATTTACGGAGGAAGGAAGATATACAAATCCCCTCTGATATCGGATATCCCAAAGAATGCGGAGAGAGGAGTTATCTATCTCGTTGACCAGGATGAGAAAGATATCGAATTGTATTCATTTAGGCTCACGGCTTTTAAGAGAGATGATTTTCTGGAAAACCTCCTTTCGGAATATGATAAGACATGGCCGCATCTTTCTCGCTGATTTTTTAACGCCGCTTGAGGTATCCATCAATAGGCCTTTGCACTAATAAATTGAATCCGCATTAAAAAAATTTTTTGATGATCCCAAACCTATAGATAACTAGGAGACTATCTTTGAACAGGATTCTGGCAATAGTACCGGCATTTAACGAGGAGGAGAATATCGCCTCGGTTATCACCGACCTGAAGAGTATTGATATATCAATAGATATCCTTGTCGTAAATGACGCCTCGGCCGATAACACCTCAATTGACGCGAGATCGGCGGGCGGGGCCGAGGTCATCGACCTTCCTGTGAACCTCGGCATCGGAGGTGCGGTTCAGACCGGCTTCAAATATGCGGTGAGGAACGGATATGATGTCACCGTCCAGTTTGACGGGGACGGCCAGCATAAGGCGGGGGAGATCAAAAAGCTGATCGAGCCGATAGCGTCCGGTGAGGCCGACGTGGTGATCGGATCGAGGTTTCTGGGGGGAGGGGAAGGTTTCCGATCGACGTTTGCAAGACGCCTCGGGATAAGGCTACTTCAGGTGATAAGCAGGATTCTCATAAAAGAAACAATAACCGACAACACGTCGGGTTTCAGGGCCTATAACAGGAGGGCCTTCGAGTTTCTGGCCGATTTTTACCCCGAAGACTATCCGGAGCCGGAATCCGTTGTGCTTTTGGGGAAAGAGGGTTTCAGGATATTAGAAGTCTCTGTTATTATGGGAGAGAGGAGGGGCGGCGAGAGCTCGATCCACGGCCTTTTGTCATTTTACTATATGATAAAAGTGATGTTATCGATATTGATTACATTTACACGCAAAAAAAGTACCGGTGGAGGATCTCATGGAATATGAATTCGTATCAAACAGGATCCAGTACGTGGCGATATTCGGGAGCATCGTACTGCTCCTCTTTATTTTCGAGCTCATCAGAAAAAAGAAGCTGAAAGAAAAATACTCGCTCCTGTGGTTTTTCGTTGCCCTCATCTTTCTCCTATTTTCATTCTGGAGGGAGGGCCTTGAGGTGCTGTCGAGGCTTTTCGGCATACAGTATCCCCCTGCGACGCTGTTTTTGATCTTCCTTCTGGGATATCTGTTGATAATGGTCCATTATTCGATAGTGATCAGCAAAATATCGGATATGGTCAAAGACCTGACGCAGGAGGTTGGTTTACTCAAACAGGAGCTTTCAAAGCTCAAAGGGACGGGGGAAAGGAAACCCGGGGACAAAAGGCGATGATTTTATTTTTCTGTTGATTTTTTCGCGTGGTAAAAGCTACTATTCTACTATATGATTAGGGACGGATCGTCAGATTAGATTTTTGATTACTTTTAACATAGGCTGAAGAAAATAATGAAATACAAGAGGTTTTTCGGAATAGCTTCGATTTTAATTTTTCTCTTTTGCTCACCAGTTTCGGGTACTGGTTTTTTGGTGAGCGATAATGCGGCGGCTGCCGTGACATCGACAAACGGGGCGTCAGTAGTGCTCAAAAATGCCTGCGGGGCATACACCGAGCTTTTGGGTCTTGATCTCTTGGGCGCCGCAAAAGATACACTCATTGGTGCTGGATTTAAAGTCCGTGGAGAGATGGAGCTTCCGATCTGGCGCTTTGAGACCTACATCCACTACTATCCGGGAGATGAGTCATCAGCCGACCGTGTAAAGACAGCCCTAGGAGTCGGGAAGAAGGTGGAGGACAAGACCCTCACCCCCGGCCTCATCAAGGTCATCCTCGGGGCGGATGCGATCCCACACCTTTTCCCAGATGCCCGAAAGACCCAGGGTGACCCCACAGTCTATCTCCTTGACGCCACCGGAGATGAAAAGACACTGACAAAGGTGCGGGGGCTCTTTACCGATTTTATTGATGATAACCTATATAGAGATTTTGTCGTAAACAAGGGTATGGGCGAAGAGACCGTGATATATTATTCCGCCGGGGATCTGAAATCCGCAGAAGAGATCGAGGCACTTTTGGGGATCGGAGAAAAAAAAGTGATTTCGGGGCTTTGGGACATCTTTGTGGTCTTGGGCCCCGACTTTGCGGGTGAGGAGTGGCATACCGTCCCCGACTGGGAGCCCGATCCCGATGTAGAATATGAAGTCGTTATCCATAAGACCCGCTATATCATGGAGGTCAGAGATCCTTCGGGCATAGTAGTGGCGGAGTTTCCGATATCGATCGGGTCGAATCCCGGCCTCGATGACAAAAAGGAGGTCGGCGACTGCAGGACCCCAGAGGGGGATTTCCCCGTCTCGATGATCCAGCCGAGCACAGACTGGCGCTTCGACGATGAGCTGGCATACGGGCCGTGGTTTATCAGGCTAAAGGCCAATCCGTGGTCGGGGATAGGGATCCACGGGACGAACGAGCCGTACCTGATTGGCGCCCCGGTCACACACGGCTGTATAAGGCTACACAATGACAATATAAAAAAACTCAAGGGTGCGGTAAAAGAGGGGACGAAGGTGAAGATTGTCCACTAAGGGAAATTTAGAATTATGAATAAGAAATTGTTTTTAAACGGAACCGTTCTGACCATGGAGCGAGAGAAAGAAATTTTTCCGTCCTGCGCGATCGACACGGATAGGATCGTGGGTGTCGGGGATGTTTCTGAGATGAAACGGCTCTTGGGCGATGATTTTATTGAGATAGATATGTGCGGGGGCACGCTACTTCCGGGATTTGTCGATTGCCACCTCCACCTCACACTCGCTGCTTTTTCGAGGATGAACCTCGACCTCGCAAGATTGAAATCGATCAAAGAGCTCCTCTCGGTCATAAAGGGAAAAGTCGACTCCTCACCCACAGGCAAATGGATATTGGGATTAAGATTTCGGGAAGACGACTATATTGAGAAGAGGATGCCCACCATCGGTGAGCTTGACTCGGTGTCTGCTGAAAATCCGGTCGTCCTCGTAAGATACGACGGGCATTCGGCCGTAGCCAACAGCAGGGCTCTCGGCGAGGCGAATATCACGAAGGATACCCCCGACCCGGAGGGCGGGATCATTATAAAGGAGGGCGGGGAACTCACAGGTCTCCTGAAGGAGCTGGCGGTGGGGCTCGTCCTCGACAAATATCCCGTCCCCGATATGGATGAGTTCAGAATGGGGCACGAGATTATCTCCAAAGAGCTGCTGTCTTGCGGGATAGTCGGCGTCCACTCGATCATGCAGACCACCGACGAAGGGCCGTCCGGGACACTGGGCCCTTTCGAGGTACCCATCTTCAAGCTCTTTGAAGAAAAAATCCCCCAGAGAATCCATCCCCTGATCGGCGCCCCGAGTGTGGATGGTGCGATAAAGGTGCTATCTGAGAACTTCGGCGGTAAAAAAGTCGACGGGAGGTGGCGGGGCGGGGCTATCAAGCTCTGGTCTGACGGCTCGTTCGGGAGCAGGACGGCCTATCTCTCCGAAGATTACGAAGATTTAAAAGGTTCTCGGGGGATGATGGTAAACAAAATTGAGGTCTTGAGAGATATCATCTTCGGTGCCGAAAAGGAGGGCCTTCAGGTGGCGATCCACGCCATTGGGGATTTGGCGGTCACGGAACTGGTGAAGGTCTTTTTGGAGGCAAAGAGCAAATACGGAGATAAGGGGCTCAGGCACAGGATAGAACACGCAGGCATGATAAATCCAAAAGACTATATTGGTATCAAAGAGGCCGGACTCATCTGCTCTGTCCAACCATCGTTTATCGTAAGTGAGGGATCTTGGATAAGATCGAGGATTGGAGCGAGAATCAAAGATGTCTACCCCCTCCGCTCGATCATCGACGGCGACATCCCCATCTGCGGCGGCTCCGACACCCCCGTCGAGGAGCCGGACGTCCTCTCCGGCGTATGGGGTATGGTAAAAAGGGAGGGCTTCACTAAAGACCAGACCCTCACACCTTTCGAGGCGCTGTCACTCTATACATCACGGGCGGCTTACGCATCCTTCGACGAGGATACAAGGGGGACGATTTCTGTCGGGAAGCTTGCCGACCTGACCCTCCTCGACAACAATCCCCTTAATGTATCAACAGACGAGATTAGGAACATAAGAGTCTTAAAGACGATAATCGGGGGCGAAGTGGTGTGGGATAGGTAAATTGTAATGAAAAAAGACGGTATCTTTGTACTTCACGGTGACGCATAAAGCTAAATCGCTTCGAAAATTCTATTGACAATACTTCAATTTAGTGATAGTTAAAGGGGGTTGAGCAGGTTTTTTGCATTTTTGATCTTTTAACCGCAAATCATACCCTTTCAGGTATAAATTATGATCAGGAAAAGATATTATACAATTATGCTGGTGCCGGAAAAGTCTCTTAAAGTGCTTAAGTTCAAGATCTCCAATATATTCCTCTATGCCTGTGCGATTTCGGCCTTTTTTGCCTTTATCCTGTCTATATTTATGCTCTACAATTATTTTGATGTGCGCTATTCATTGGCGGAGCTTACCACCCTCAAACATGAAAACAAGATCCACAAAGAGCAGATCATGGAGTTCGGCGAGATGATAGAGAATATCGATGACCGAATGGAGGGGATTTACAAGTCCGAGGAAAAACTGAGAGGCATCGCCGAGATTGGAAACCCAATATTGGATAAGGAAATGTACGGCCTAGGAGGTCTCCCCTCGAGCGGGGAGAAGGACTCCACAGGACTCGGTGGCCGTTATGATCTGAACGTTCGGGAGTTTGAAATTGAGATTGAGCGGTTAAAGGAGAAGTCAAAGCTCCAGGAGGAGAGCCTGATCGAGCTCTTGTGCTTTTTAGACGGTCAGGAGAATCTACTCGCCTGCACCCCGTCCATCTGGCCTACGAGGGGCTTTTTGATCTCCGGCTTCGGTTTTCGTCGCGATCCCTTCACCAAAAAAATACGGATGCATGAAGGTATAGATATCGTAAACAAGCTTGGAACCCCAATATACGCCACCGCCAACGGCGTCGTGATCTTTGCTGGCATAAGATCAGGTTACGGGAAGTTCGTCATTATAGATCACGGATACGGATTTTATTCCCGCTATGGACATCTTAGCAGCATCATTGTAAGCGAGGGTGATCGGGTAAAGAGGGGAGACAAGATAGCGAACATGGGAAGTACCGGGCGTTCCAAGAGCTCCCATCTCCACTACGAGGTACAGGTAAACGGCGTCAACGTGGACCCGACACACTTCATCCTAAATTGAAATTGTAGATAGCCACCCCCTATTCCCTTCATTCTATGTCACTGCCTCAATTGTCCTAATTTTCCACCTTGACGTTTTAGTTGATCTTCTAGCTGGGATAATAAAGAATCCTCGATCTGGTGAGGTCGGGAAATGAAGGATATTTTCTAAAAAAGGACTACTTTTCGCCCTCTTCTTCTGATCCGGTCTTAGGAGGAGGTGGTGGTGTACCCTCATCTTTGAACTTAGAGGATGCGGCGTTAAACGATTCTTTTAAGGCATGAAAGGCCTTCTCAAATCCAACCTTCAGCTCACCCCAGGCGTCCCCTCCCGTTCCCTTTAGCTCTTTTAGTCTTTCGCCCGCGACATCAAAGCCCTTTTTTAATTCCTCGACCTGTTCTTTGTACTGTACTTTGATTTCACCTGCGGTCTTTCCCACTTTTTCCGAAAGCTGGTCGAGCTTTGCGCCCAAGTCTTTCATCTGGCTTTCAAAATTCGCTTCGGCCTTTTTCTTTTCTTCCATAAAATACCTCCCTTTTTTAAATAGTGGTAATTCTCTAAACTTGAAAGTTAAATACAATCTTACCTTGCTTTTGTATTTTAGCATATATTCGTAAAAAAATCAAGGTTTTTGAAATCATTTGGTGGGGCCTTGAAGATATCGGGACGTGTCGCCTTGATCGGATGGATGAAAAGGATATTCAGATAGCAAAACGGGATTAGGTAGATCGATCTCAATTCGAGATGGAATCAAATTCGGATATTTTTTAAAATAACAAAACATATCTTGTTCAATCTGAAAAAAGATGTTAGTATGATGCGAATTTTAAAGACATCATATATTGAGGGCGAGATGGGGAAAAAGGAGTATGAGGTGGTTTGGTCGATAACGAGGGTTTATATCTCCAAAGTCTTTCTAGAAAATCCGGACGACAAGGAAGAAATATTTTCGATTGTAGAAGAGGATGAGGCCCACATGATAGATGGTGAGTTTGGGATATTTGAAGTAAACCCCGTTGAGGAGAGTGAGTAAAAATAATCTCATAAAGGCTATAAGGGGGTCCTCCTCCTTTAGAGTCTTGAGGGGAAACCGCCTCAAAGCTTTTGGGATTGTCGATTCTTTAAAGAGTGTATACTCAGTGAATTCAAATCACCCGTAAAACCCATCACATCGGGATAGGTTGGCACAAATTGTCTGTTGCACTTGGTTGTTAAAAAAAGAGATTTAAAGGACGCAAATGAAGATTGATGTCAAGAAATTTGGCGATAGATTGGAGAAGGGGTTTTCGGGGGAGGAAGAGGAGATAGGAACTTATGGGCACAGGAAACAGAGCCCCGGGGAGGAGATAGCAAACAGCATCTCCCACGGAATTGGGGCGGCGCTCAGTGTCGCCGGCCTCGTGCTTCTGGTTGTGTTTTCCGTCCTCTTTGGTGATGCGTGGCGGGTGGTGAGTTTCTCCATATACGGATCGACCCTGATAATCCTCTATCTTATGTCGACACTGTATCACGGTTTTACAAATCCGAGGCTCAAGAGATTTTTCAGGATATTGGATCACGTCTCGATCTATCTTTTGATCGCCGGGACATACACGCCCATCGCCCTTGTATCGATGCGCGGGCCGTGGGGCTGGACGATCTTCGGCCTTATCTGGGGGATGGCAGTAGCCGGAATAATATCGAAATTTTTTATAATCGACAAACTCAAATATCTTTCCGTTGTATTTTACATTGCGATGGGGTGGCTTATCGTAATCGCCTTAAAACCGATGATCGAGATGGTCCCTTCGGGCCTGATATTTTGGATGGTTGCAGGTGGGCTGTTATACACGTTCGGGGTAATCTTTTATGCAATGAAGAAAATGCCGTATCATCACGCCGTATGGCACCTCTTCGTTCTTGGCGGGAGCATCTGCCACTTCTTAGGAATATTCTTCAATCTTACGTATAAGTAGGCGGTTTTAGACAGGCGGCCTGTCTGTCATTTTCTATCTTGAGATAACTAGCAATCTACAAAAAAGGGGGACATCATGTCTCCTTTTTTTGCCTGTGACAGAACTTTTTTTCTATTTAATTGCAATAACCTCGATTTCGATCGGGAAGTTTCCGGGAAGCTCCCTTACTGCCACGCAGGAGCGCGCCGGGGGATTTTTCGGAAAGAAGGTCCTGTAGACTTCGTTCATATCGGAAAAATCGGCCATGTCCCTCAAGAATACAGTCGCCTTGACGACCTTTTCGAGACCGCTGCCGAGAGATTCGAGCGCCGCCTTCACGTTTTTCAGGACAAGCTCGGTCGCTTTTTTTGTGTCGTCCGTTATCGAGAGCTTTTTTACGGGATCGACGGGGACGACGCCGGAGACGAACAGGAATCCCCCCGACTCCACGACGTGCGAATATGGGCCCCCCTTTGGGAGCGTATCGATATCATGCGTTATCTTTTCCATATATAACTC